>JAUVON010000140.1 GCA_030599175.1 Desulfobulbaceae bacterium
AAGTTCGTATATAAGGCCATAGATGCCAAGAAGCATCAGCATATAGGCAACATTGGGATCAGTGACAACGGCCAGAATCTTTGTCCGCCAGTTGGGAGGAAACCGTACAATTTTTAAATCTCTGGTGGAGAGGGTAACCTTGTTTCCTCCTTCCATGACCACTACTCTGCCATCCACTTCGTGCAACAGGTCTTCCAGGCTTGGTGTCACCAAGTCGATAACTCCAATTTCAAGAGCCTTTTCAGCGGTCAGGCTCACTGCTTCACGCACGGCTTTTTCCGCCCATTCAGCGTTGCGGCCATGCCTTGTTGCCAAGGCCGTGATATACGCCGCAGCATCATTGACCATCTTACGTTCGAGCGTATCCTTGGAAACGTCATCTTTCTCTTCTCTCTCTTTTTCGCCAGGGAATTTCGGTTCTTTTTCAGGCATACCAGGTAATCCACCAACCTTTATCGGAGTTGCGGCACCCAGGTTGGTGGTTGGCGCCATGGCGGCAACATGGCTGGCGTAGAGAATATAGGTGCCAGCGCTTGCTGCCCGCGATCCACTGGGGGCGACATACGAAACTACTGGGACGGAAGAAGTGAGAATGTTTTTAATGATATCGCGCATGGAATGGTCAAAGCCACCGGGAGTGTCTATTTGCAGGATGAATATGGTGGCATTTGATTCTTGTGACTTTTCAAGAACTTGGTCGAAATAATCAGCAACCGCCGGGCCTATGGCGCCCTTGATTTCAACAACTACTGCACTTCCAGAGCCGATATCTTGAGAGAAAACAGATCGTCCGCCTAGGATCACCAGCCAAATCAGAAGGAAAATCGCTACGTTCAGCCTGTGTACAAGAGATTTTTCCGGGGTTTGAAGAGTCATAAGACACCTCCTCGGCTTGTTGATCTTTATCTATCTCTATTTTAGCAGATCTGTGGGGGTTAAATACAGGAAAAAGCAAGGGGACAATTGTTTAATATATGTCGGATAATAAAAGTTGAATGATTCCGATATTGATTGCACAAGAAGGAGATCAAATCTGACGACTTGCTTCTTACATCTTAAGATTCAAGAATAACCTCAAGTTTTCGTTTGCCACCAACATTTGATCTTGCCATAGCATATTTTTACTATTCCTTGAAGTTCTTTTTCGTAATATTATTGCACAACAATGACTTTACTGAAACTGCCATTTACTTTTAATCAGTGCCACGCTGTTGCCTTGACTGGAAGCAATCTTTTAACATATAATTAATGTAGACGAATAATAAAAGATAAAGCCAAACCTGTCGGAAGATAGGGACGGAAAGCTACGGGTCATTTTTGATAGCCGGGTTGCCTTGGAAAAGGTGGCCCGGCTTTTTTTGTGGGTTCATATTGATATTTCTGGTGTGACGAATCCTTAAAAATCGGAACAACCGGCAAAGAAAGGAGGTGATATCTACAACTTGAAACACGACCAGTGCACCATAAGTATGAAGATGAACAAAATGTTTAAAAACCACAAGTAGACAAGGTGGAATATCATTAAGTTATCAGTTTGGGATCCATTCCGTGAAATGAAAGAGCTGCTTGACAGATACGGCAGATCGGTAATGGTGTTTTAACAATCTAAGGTGAAAAGAAAACTGAAAAGAGAAGGTTGAGCAACAGATGCCTCAAGTGAACGCAGCTAAGCCTTAGGATAGTTAATATCTGTCAATAAATGGCCTTTTTGCCCTAGCTCTTCGTTGTCTTAGAAATTTTTATCTCTCGGAGATAAGCACAGACTTCTATATCGCTTGATTTCCAAAAACAGACTGCAATGAATCAGAAGATTTTGATGGATGCATTTGTGGAGAACAGGACAGGTAGGTTTTCGATTGAGGACCAAAAATCGGTAGCCTGCAGCCTGTTCATCGATGCCGGTATAGGCAATCTCAGGCTTCGTGCGTATGGGGCTGATGGGTTTGTGCTCTACGATGAAGTTGTCCCAAGCAATACCGATCTGGAAGAAGTAAATTCCCGATTTCATATAGGAGAGTTCTTTGGCTCGGGTGATGATGCCCGGATCTTTATAACCGGTAAGTTGGCTGGTACCGTCAAAGAGAAGCTGGGTTGCGGCAAGGTGATACTTTCGCCGGCCATGTTTTGGCTGGCTGCGAGGGATCTGATCAATCTCCCGGAGAATGCCGCAGTCGACTCTCTCGCGATGATAGATCTCTCGGCCTCCGGCTATCTGTTGATAGGTATCGACCGTGCAGGCAAATTGAAGGATGATCTCCTGCTGGTCAATCCCCGTTGTGGTGCCGGGAGCGGAATAAACCTTGATCGGGTACTGCAGAAACTGGCGATAACACGTGAGGAGGTTGATGAGTTACTCTCATCTTATCTTGGTGTAGAAGGGCGGGAGCGGCGTGAGAAGGTTCCCATCCGTGCGGATCGCTGCGGAGTTTTTGCCTCATCTGCCACCATTTCAGATAAAAATCAGGGTATTCCACTGGATGTCGCGCTGGCCACCACCCTGAAATCTGAGGTGTTGAAGGCGTGTAAAAAACTCCCGAAGGGGTTCCGGAAAGTCTATCTGACCGGACGTATATTCCGTTGGCAGTATGCCAGGAATTGTGCTGAAGATCTCCTGCGGGAAGTCAGCGTGCAAGAGATTGATTTCGATATTGAGAATACCCGCGTCCTCGAATCCATGTGTAACCTGGTCGAACTTGTCGGCGCTGAAAATTTGATCCAGCCTGATGAGCGTCTGATACTCCAGAGCGAACCTAAGGAATTTCCATCCTTTACCGAGCTTAAATCGACCTATGAAGAGAGCGGGCATTATCTTCGACTGCCGGATGATCCTGTTCATCCCGATGCCATCGAAATTATGTCAACCAGACCGGTCAATATGGGGCTCGATGTCGGTTCCACCATGGCCAAGGTGGTGGTGGCGGACAGAGAGAGCGGTGATATCGCATTTCGGTCCGCCTACAGCAATTCCGGCGACACCATTGAGACTATCAAGCAGGTGTTCAAGGATCTGCTGGGAGCAGGGCTGTCGCGGCTTGAGATAGCCGGTATTGGCATCACTGGTTCAGCCCGTTATCAGGTGGAGCAGGCGCTGATGCACATCTATCCCGCTCTCAAGGAACGTACGTCGGTACTGGTGGAAAATTACGCCCATGCCCGGGGTTCCATCGATCATGCCCGGCAGCATATCCGTCGGCTCAAGGAGCTGGGGTTCAGTGATGTCAACGAAGATTTCTGTATCCTGGTCGATATCGGCGGGGAGGATACAAAGATCTCCACCATTGCCCTCGAACAGGCGGAGCTTTTCGATAATGCGATGAATCTGAAGTGTTCTGCCGGCACCGGCAGCCTGATGGATACCCTGAGCGCCATGTTCAACATAGAGAGTGTGGCGAAGGCTTGTGATGAGGCTTTTACCGCGCCCCGGTCTTTTGCCATGAATGCTACCTGTGCCGTTTTTTTGATGGAGAATGCGAGCAAACTGCAGGCTCAGGGTGTGCCGAGAGGACAGATTCTGGCGTCGGCAAACTGGGCCATTGTGGAAAATATGGCTCGCTCACTTTGGAGTCAACTGGAACTGCCTTCCAATACAGTGGTTCTGCTTCATGGTCAAACTATGCTTTCGGAGCCTCTGCCGCTGGCAGTGACGCACCGGCTCCACTCATACCTTGGCGGACCGATTTTCACCCTGGTTCCTCCGCAACCGGGACACCGTGCCTGTATCGGTTTTATACGTACCCTGATGCAGGCTTCACTTCCCGGCTCTGAGATTATCTCTCTGACCGATTTCATAGACACTATATTTGAAAAGCGCATCATTATCTGTAAAGGAACCGCCTGCGGTGATGATGATGCTCGCTGTAACCGCTGTTCACTAAGTTGCCGTGGGCATAACGGCTCAAAGGTTTCCTTCACCCTGGGAGGGTGCACGGCGATCAATGAACTCCTGGGTCAAAAGAGCAAGAACGGTAAGAAAAAGATCAGGCAGTCCAGGGATGCCTATAAGGAGATCTGGGATTACATCGATCAGCATCACCCGAAATCGGATAATCCGAGGAGGTTGATAATTCCCCGCAGTTTTGCCGTTTCCGAATGGGCCCACTTCCTTTCTCGAATATTCGAGCGGTTGGAAATTCCTGTCCACGTGGACAATGTTCATGCCGGCGACCTGCTGGATGCCCAGGCCGATTTCAATATCGACAGCTGTGGTCCACAGATTGGTGCTGTAGGTCAGCTTCGCAGACTGGCCGGCGAACCTCACGGGATGATTCTGGCACCACAGATCGATCTTCTACCAACCGGGGGAAAGAGTCGTGGCCTCACCTGTACCATCAACCAGGGAGGTTACGCAGTTGCCAAGAATCTTGCAGAGATTACCCACCCTGAAGCGAGAATCCACCTTTTTCAGTTGACTCTTGAAGAGTTGGATGCCGGCCTGATTTGTGACCAGCTAAGTATTTGTCTGGAGCCGGTCTTTCGCTTTTATGGCGAGATGCCATTACCCTCGGTACTGGAAAAGAGTATTCAGGGAGCCATCGAGGATAGACGGCAATTACGTCAACAGACTGCCGATCTGGCTGCCGATCTGGCTGAGGAAGCTTTGCAGGAAGGACGTCCTGTAGCACTTGTCCTCGGGCGTGAGTACATTCTCAATCCCGGAATATACGACAGCCACATCCAGCGGTTGTTGCGTGACAAGCGGATGACGGCGATCCCATCCTATGTTCTCGATATGGATCTGGATAATGATTTTCGGCACATATACTGGAAGAACTCCCACTTTATCGTCAGTCTGCTCAATGCTGTTGCCCATCGTACCCTGCACGAGAGGCTGCACCACGCTCGTCTCCGGAATATCTTTCAGCGGATAGAGACGGATCCGGATGGAAGACTTTTGCCGGTAGTGCAGATTTCAACATTCAGCTGCGGGCCGGATAGTGTAACTTCTCACTATATCGAAGAGATCATGAAGCAGCGGCCGTTCCTGCTCATCCAGTCGGATGCTGTTATCAAGGAGCTTGCTCATCTGGAAAACAGGGTGAACACTTACTTCAAACAGCTTGAGAATGGCCTGCATGGGAAACTGCAGATCGGAGGTGAAGGTCCCTTTGAAATTCGCACACTCGACAAACTGCAGAGCAACGAGCCTCTTAACTGGGAAACAGATGTCATCTATTTCCCCACCATGTCGGACAACAGGACGCTGACAGCTGTTATACGTGGGGCTGGATACACCTGTATCGACAATTACGATGATGATGAATATGACCTGAATGAATTGGTCAGGGAAGGCCGCAAGGTAACAGGTGATGCAGTTTGTGCTCCACTTGCGGCGGTGTATGCCGATCTCCTGCGGGTAACTGATGATTTTGTCCGGCGCAAGGAAGCAGGAGACCCTCTGGTTGCCGGTAAGAAAAGAGTGCTGTACTTTGATAACCAGGGATCAGGACCCTGTCGTCAGGGTCAGTACCCCGGAGTTCATAAACTTCTCTATGCACGCTCTGCAACTGAAAACGAGTCAGGCGGTATTGATGAAGCCGCCTGTAATGCCCTGCCTGGTGGAGCAGTTTTCAAGTTCCTGATTGGTAGTGAGGATACAGGTTATGACCCCGGATTTGGTGAGTGGGTTCTCATACGCTCTTACCAGGGGATGATTCTTCAGGGCGTACTGCATGGCATGTTTTTCAAAGGGGGTGCCATCTGCATGGACTATACGGAGTACCAACGTTTTATCGAGGATTTCAGAAAGCTGAAAAAGGATATTTTTGCACTCCTGGAATCATTCAGCGGCCCTGGCCCCGGCGGTAGAAAAATGATCAAACTGTCCGGAAAGATCCCTTGGATATCCGCAGGGATGAAGTATTTCATCTACCGCATGCATTGCAGGGAGTTTATCCGTCCAATCAGAAAGTTTGCCCGCAAGTGGAAAATTGATCAGCAGATGCCCGGCGATCCACTTAAAATCTGGATTTCCGGTGAAGTGTATATGCGGGTTTCACAAGCTGAGGATATTTTCCGGGTTCTCTTGTCGACCCTCGGTTTTCGACGCTTCGAAATGGGAGTGACACCCCTGATCAGTTATATGGAATATATGCTTGATGAGGTGGATATACAAAATTTGTCATCAGAAGATACCCTGCGCGCCGCTCAGCATCGGTTGTGTGACCCAGACAGCATAAAATCCAATGCAAAAAAACTTCGAAACATAAAGAGTGTCCGCAGCAGGGTGAGTCTACTACGGTTTGTTCTGCGACGCCTTCTTATCGTGCCTCTTTATAAAGCTGCAGGAGTGCGGATGCCACTGGCGAATTCGGACATGATGGAGGCGTCGAAAGAACTGCTGCCTACACAGCGTCCACTCGGTGAATTTGCACCTTATCTCGGAGAAGCGCTTATCGAGTTACGACATGATGTGGATTTGCTGCTGAATGTGGGACCGAATGGATGCATGGTCTCTTCTATGGGGGCAGTGCTGACACCAAGTATCATGCAGGCAGAAGGTATAAAAACCGGACGGATTCAAAATCTTTTCTCAGCAGAAGGGGACGTTGATCAGGAGTTGTTGACCATGGCCGTATTGAAGGCGACGGGTCCTGGGTGCTACTACAATGTGAAAACGGACGTCAGTAACGAGTAACTGGTCCAGACTGTGGAAGGAAGGCTACCTGCTACAAAGGCGGGGAAGCAGGCTATTGGATGGGGAGCAACAATTATTGGAAAATGGGGAAAATCGGTATGAAATAAATCTTCCCGTATGGCAGCAGAGAGGGGTTAATTCACAATGACTCAAAAAGAGCATCAGTAATGACAATAGACCATAAAAAACTTGCGGTCATTCATATTGTCAAGCAGGAACTGGGCCTGTCCGATGATGAGTACCGGGATATCCTGGAGCGAGAAACAGGTGTACGATCAGCAAAAGATCTGGACGAGAAAGGGTTCAGGCGACTCATGCGGTCTTTTATGGCAAGCAAACATTACCGCATCAACAAATATGGCCTCATCTTTCGACAGAAGCTGTTCATCAAAAAACTGGTTGACGATCTCGGTTGGGATCTGCAACATTTTAAAAACTTTCTGAATAAATATTATAAAAAGACAGAGGTCGA
>JAUVON010000127.1 GCA_030599175.1 Desulfobulbaceae bacterium
CATGGGTCTTCGGAGTATCTCTGACCAGCAGCGGCACCACCGGATGCGGACCGGGAATTGAGTCCTAGCCCAGATCATCTAGACCTTTTCTGAACTGAAGGGTTGGTTCTTTCAACCGCTCCAGCAGTTTTCTTCCGGTAGATGAATCACAAATATCAAGCACCTTTTCCGTAGATAGCTGTCCGCTTTATCCCTGATCAAAACCAGCAACGCAACAGGTAAGCGAGCCTGTGAGACTCAGGATCGGACTTTTTACGACGCCATCATTTTTGAAATATCACCAATCTGCAATATCAGATCACCAATTGCCGTCAACAGGTTCAGCCGGTTTTGCTTAACCGCCTTATCATCAGCCATCACCATCACCTGATCAAAAAATGTGTCAACAGGCTCTTTCATTTCCAACATGGTTTTAAGAGCGCCGGAATATTCTTTCTGATCAATCAGTTTTTCCATTTTTGACTGAACATCGACAAAAAGAGAATGCAGTTCTGTTTCAGCACTCACCTCAAAAAGTTCCGCACGCACATCAGTATCGAAATTACCTTTGGTTATGTTCTTTATGCGCTTGTATGAGGCGGCAAGAACCTTAAACGACGGTTCATTACGGATTGCTGCGAAAGCATTCATCCTCTGCAAGCTATCATTAACATCATCAAATGCTACAGTAACAACAGCCTCCACAGCCCCTCTGTCAATTCCCCGACCTGTACAGTCATTAACAAACCGTCTCTTAATGAAGTCTACAACACTATCTACAGTGTCTACACTTCCATCAACCTTGTCACCATAAAGAGCAAGCGCTTTGTGCACCAGTTCTTTCAATGACAATGTATAGCCCTTTCCTTCAATTATATGCAGGATAGCGAGAGAAATCCGTCTCAAGCCAAATGGATCTGCGGTGCCGCTTGGCACCTGGCCGATACCAAAGCACCCGACGAGAGTATCAAGCCTGTCAGCCAGCCCCAGGATTGCTCCGAGGTCGGTGGTCGGGATATCGCCTCCGGCACGTTTAGGCATATACTGTTCTGTTATTGCAGTTGCAACATCCGGCTTTTCCCCGTCATTGAGGGCATATGCCCCACCCATAACACCCTGCAGGGATGGAAATTCCCCAACCATATCAGATAAGAGGTCTGTTTTGCAAAGCATGGCAGCCCTGCAGGCGTCATCGATAAAACTTGAATCAATATGTTCTGCAAGGATACGAACGAGTTTGACAAGCCGTTCGCTCTTCTCATGCATCGTCCCTAGTTTAGCCTGAAAAATAATCCCCTGAAGTTTATCCAGTTGATCGTCTAGTCGCGTCTTTTTATCAGAATTAAAAAAGAAAAGAGCATCTTCCAACCTTGCTCTCAGTACTCTCTGATGTCCTTTTCTTGTAACATCTTCCTGGTTTACTGCTGTATTATTAACAGCAACAAACCCCGGCAGCAAATCACCGGAGCCATCAATAACAGGAAAATATTTCTGGTGCTCCCGCATTGAGGTAATCAGTACATCAGGAGGAAGCTGAAGGAATTTTTCATCAAAAATGCCACAAATACCATATGGTGTTTCAACAAGGTTTGTTACGATATCAACAAGGTTTTCATCTACCAGAACCTCAGCATTAACAAGATCATTGGAGCCGGCAACGGCTTTTTTGATCTCGGCGATCACCTTTTCCCTTCTCTTCCCGGGATCGACAATTACCTGCATATCAGCAAGCTGGGCTTCGTAACTCGCTGTATTTTTGATAGTAACCCCGCTGTTTGCATTAAAACGATGTCCCCAGCTCATATCAGAAGATTTAATCCCCTCATGCTCCAAAGGGATGATTTTTTCATCGAACAGAGCAATAATCCATTGAATCGGCCGACCAAAAGGATGTTTATTACTCCCCCATTTCATCGACTTGGCAAAGGATAATTCGAGAATCAACTCTTTCATTATTCCCGGCAGCAAGACAGAAACATCCTGGCCCTTAACTTCCCTGACCAACATGAGATACTCCCCTTTCGGGGTATTCACAATTTTAAGATCACCTACCTGAACTCCTTTAGATCCGGCAAATCCCTCAGCAGCCCTGGTAGCATTCCCATCCTTATCAAAAGCTGCTTTTTTTGATGGTCCCAGAAGTTCTTCTCTGATATCTTCTTGTTTATCTGCCACAGCACTAACAAGCAGGGCTAGTCTTCGTGGTGTTCCCATCACCTTGACTGAGCCATGACTTATTTTAAGATCCGCAGCTTTCCGGATAAAGTTGTCATGCAGCTGTGTCAGCGCCGGTTTAAGAAAGCTTGCAGGAAGCTCTTCAGTTCCAATTTCAAATAGTAGATCATGCATGGGATTATTATAATTTTGTGGAGTTAAATTGAGAGAGTTTTATGAACAGGATTCCAGGGTTGCAAATGTTGAACAATCTTCACCAAAATTATGTACTGTGACGGAAAACCATTTAATTGCATCTATTTCGTCCAGAGCAGCCCCAACCTGCCGGGTAAGCTCTTCGACAGACAGAATCTTGCGAACCTGTGACGAAAGTTTATCCATCTCTTTGCCGACTGCTTCTTCGATAAGAAGAATAATATCTTCAATCCAGAAAAACTGACGGAAACGCACGCTGACGTCGGCTTTACCCCAGTTCCCCATCGAGCCGGGCAACCGGCTTACCTTTTTTTTTTCAACAATCGGCAGAGAAATGGGAACCTCTACCCGGAGTTTGAGGTCATCATCTGCACCCAGAGAACCATGCATGGAGCATTTATAATTTCCAAGCACCAGGGTTTCACCATTTCTCTTCTTCTTGAGAAAATAGGGGAAGTCAAGTTCGAGATGAGAAGCCTCGGCCTCAAGTCTTACTTTCATTTTTTCGAGTATTCTGTGAAAACTATGTATAGTTATTTCGCCGTGAATCTCGTTGAGGATTTCCACAAACCTGCTCATATGTGTGCCCTTAAACTCATGGGGCAGGTTCACGTACATATTGGCTGTGGCAATGGTGTGCTGGCGGTTTTCTGCCTTGTCAAGCACAGTGATGGGATAAGAAACAGTCTTGACGCCAACTTTTTTTATATTGATTCTTCTGCTGTCTGACAGACTCTGTATATCTTTCATTAATGAACTCGTAAAAAGGTCATTCAAAGTTCCAGATGGCTAAGTTAAAAAGTTTGATATACGAGGCGTAGTGTTTTTCTCAGGCCCTCAACAATACATATGGTATATTGAGGTTCTGAGAAAAACCTGCAACGAAGGAGATCGGACTTTTTACGACGCCATCTTCATTAATCAGCTCATTCAGCCCTCTGTCTCTTCAAGCAACTCTATGACAGTCCTTTTAAGATCCCCGATATCTCCTGATTTGAGTATATAAGCATCAGAGGCCCAGGTGCCAAGATCACTCTTGAACTCTTGATAAGCACTACTCAATACAACCGGAACTGCTGGATCCAACGTCTTCATTTTACGCAGTACTTCAACACCACCCATACCGGGCATGTGAATATCAAGAATTACAATATCCGGTTTTTCTCCGCTGAATTTCTTCAGGCCCTCTTCACCATTCAACGCTGATATCACCTGATATCCATCATCTTCAAACTCCTCACGATAAACTATCTGAATATTCTCCTCATTATCAATCAGCAGTATCTTTTTCATCGGCTTCTTCTTTTGCACTGTCCAGAGATTTCCGCAGAAGTATCGTTGCCTCTTCAGGTGGCATGGGGTTGATATAAAAACCGGATCCCCATTCAAATCCTGCAATAGACGTCATTTTAGGTACTATCTCAAAATGGTAGTGATAGTGTTTCATACCTCCAGAACGCAAGGGCTCTGTGTGAAGCACAAAATTATACGGTACATTCGGGATACAGGCAGCAAGTCTTTTCATAGATTCGGAAAACAGTTCTGCCAGCAACAACAGCTCTTCATCATTCTGCCTGCAAAATGCTGAGTGATGGTATTTAGGTAGTATCCACATCTCAAACGGTGTACGTGGAGCAAAAGGCATAATTGTGATAAACTGTTCATTTTGACAAACAACCCGTTCATCCATCTGTATCTCCTGACGGATCATATCACAAAACAGACAACGTTCTTTATATCTATAATAGGACTTCGCTCCAGACAATTCAGACACAATCATCCGTGGTAATATGGGAAGAGCAATAAGTTGGGAGTGTGAATGACTCAGGGATGCACCGGCAGATTTTCCATGATTTTTAAATACCATCACATATTTAAATCTCGGATCCTTTTCAAGATCCCGGATCCGCTCTCTATAAGCCTTAAAAACCAGGCACATCCTCTCCGGTGTGAGATCGATAAATGATTCGTCATGGTTTGGGCTCTCAATGATAACCTCATGGGCACCAATACCATTCATCATATCATAAAGGCCGACCCCTTCTTTTGAAAGATCACCTTCAATTATAAGAGCTGGGAATTTATTCGGCACAACACGTACCTGCCACCCGGGTTGATTCGGAGCATTTAAACCCTGCCTGAATGCCAGAACTTCTGGAGGTGTGGAATGTTCGTTGCCCGGGCAGAGCGGACAGAAACCGTTTTCCTCCTGATATCCTTCCTCGGGAAAATCAGTTGGTCTATCCCCCCTGGATTTAGAAATAATTATCCATCTTCCAAGAACGGGGTCTTTACGCAGCTCGGGCATATAAAATTACTTCCCCTGGGATTTTTCCTTTGTTTCCTGAAGGGTTTTACAGTCAATACAATATGTTGTTACAGGACGGGCTTCGAGTCTTTTAATGCCGATTTCTTCACCGCATCCCTCACAAACTCCATATTCACCTTCATCTAATCGGCCGATGGCCTCTTCGATTTTAGAAAGAAGCTTCCGTTCCCTGTCACGAATTCGTAGTTCAAAACTTCTCCCGGACTCAACAGTTGCCCTGTCATTAGGATCAGGTATATTTGTCGTCTGGTCAGTCATATCAGACAGCGTCTTGCCGGCTTCTGCAAGAATTTCATCCCGTTTATCCAATAGCTGGGATCGAAACTTTTCCAATTGCTCTTTCTTCATCCTTCTATCTCCTAACGCGAATAGTTCGAAATTTTTTTCCTGGGAACCACTGAACCCTGTAAAATTGATTAACCTGTCAGCCTTCTTCTTTTCTTATAAAAGTCCCGCTCTTCCCGCCAGTCTTTTTCAAAAGACGTATATCATTGATAATCATCGATTTATCCACAGCCTTACACATATCATAGATTGTGAGAGCAGCCACAGAAACAGCAGTCAGTGCCTCCATCTCTACGCCGGTCTTGCCGGTTATCCCAACTGTAGTAAAAATGTCAATCGAACAGTCGTCATCATTAAAGGTAAAATCAATATTTGCCTTACTGATCATTAAAGGATGGGCCAGAGGAATCAATTCATCAACCTTTTTAGCTGCCATGACTCCTGCAATGCGGGCAATGCCCAGAACATCTCCTTTGGACATCGATCCGCTTTTCACAAGGTCATATGCGTTTGAAGACATCCTGATATTCCCACCCGCATAAGCAACACGTGTAGTTTCAACCTTGCCGCCGACGTCGACCATATGGGCATTACCACTTTCATCAAAATGGCTGAATGAAGGATTGTTCTCTGATATCATACCTTAGTTCTTCCCTAAGACTTCTCCAAAAAGTCTCTTAAAAAATCCTTCCTGTTCCTCATGTTGGCCATGCTTCTGACACAATCCGTCAAACTCCTTTAACATCTGTTTCTGCTCTCCGCAGAGATTTGTTGGAGTCAAAACCTGAACTTCAACAACCATATCCCCCTTGCCGCCACCCCGGAGACTGCGCACACCTTCATTTCGCAGTGTTATAACTTCTCCTGACTGACTTCCTGCAGAAATATTCAAGCTCTTTTTTCCATGTATTGTAGGCACCTCTACCGAGCCACCAAGTGCAGCCTTGACCATTGGGATTGGCAGGCGACAGTAGATTGTATTGCCGTCCCGCTTAAAAAACTCATGTTCCTCAGCGTGAATAACCACATAGAGATCACCTGCCGCCCCGCCTCTTCGGCCACCTTCACCCTCGCCGCGAAGACGCATTCTTGCACCGGTATCGACACCGGCGGGAATTTTAAGAGCTACTTTTTTCGTTTTTTCTATAAGACCGCTTCCTTCACAGTCACTGCAGGGATTTGTAACGATTTCGCCCTCTCCGTGGCACTGCGGACAGGTGGAGCTTACTTGAAAAAAGCCCTGGGATCTTACAACTTGACCACGACCATTGCAACTTGGACAAACTTCCTTCTTATGGCCGGGTCTGCTGCCGCTCCCTTCACAGGTCCAACAGGTATCTCTCCGGGTCAACTCAACCTCTTTAGAGACACCATGTACCGACTCCATAAAGCTGATTTCTACATCATAACGCAGATCATTGCCGCTCACCGGACCGTCTCTTCGTGCCCGGGTACGGCTGCCGCCACCAAAGCCAAACAGGTCACCGAAGATATCTCCAAAACTTGAAAAAATATCTTCAGCATTGGAGGGACCACTATAACCACTGTTTTTCAGCCCATCGTGACCATAGGTGTCATAAATTTGTCTCTTTTTCTCATCACTGAGGACTTCATACGCCTCAGTACAGAGTTTAAATTGCTCTTCAGCTTCTTTGTTGTCCGGATTGCGGTCTGGATGATACTTCATCGCCAGTTTGCGATAAGCTTTTTTTATCTCAACACCGCTGCCACTTCTACTGACAGATAAAGTTTCGTAATAATCAATTTGCATAACTACTAAGCTTCACTCTCCTGTTCAGTTTCCTCTACCTCTTCATCTTTCCCCAAATCGGGCAACTCATCAATATTATCAAAGCGCACCTTATTGGCGGCAATCTCACGCAGCGTCATCACAATCTCTTTATTCTTCCCTTCAACAAGAAACGGTTCGCCGTGACGATGCTGTTTTATCCGTTTTATCGTAAGATGAATCAAATTGAAGCGATTGTCATCTCCAACCTGCTCTAAACAATCTTCACATGTAATTCTAGCCATTTAAAACCTCTTTATTTTACCTTACTTTTCCTTACAAATTATTTGATGGCTTAGCAAAAACTCCCCTGCTCCGTCATTCCCGCGCAGGCGGGAATCCAGAATGTGTTGAAATGACTGGATTCCCGCCTGCGCGGGAATGACGAAATGGCAGAGAATGAGTTTTTACGATTCCATCACTTGTCAAAAGGATTCTTCAATAACAACGTTTCACCTCTATCAGGTCCAACGGAGATAATGTTTGCCTTAACTCCGGTAAAGTCTTCTATACGATGGATATAATCTTTGGCCTGGAGAGGAAGATCATCGAAGTCTTTTACCTTTTCGATTTCCTCTTGCCAACCTTCAAGACTTTCATACACCGGGCTGACAGCTGCTGCCTCGTTAATATTCGAAGGCATTGCAGTTATCGTTCTGCCCTTCAATTCGTAGGATGTTGCCATTTTGATGGTGTCATGACCACTGAGTACATCAAGTTTTGTGATGGCAAGTCCGGTGAGCCCGTTTAATCGGGCCGCATCATTTGCCACAACCCC
>JAUVON010000025.1 GCA_030599175.1 Desulfobulbaceae bacterium
CCTTGGCGGGGAATGTGGTCATATGTGGCGTGTGGTACACCAGTATATGGAGACCATGAACGGGCCGGCTGATTTTCTTGAGAAGCCGGTTTCATCAATCACCGGTACCGTCTTTGAAAATGCTGCATCATCCAAGATGGTACATATCAGTGAATTTACGGCCGATCTCATCAAACATGGAAAACTCAAATTTGATAAGAGTCGCAACAGTCATATAAAGGCAACGTTCCACGATTCCTGTAACCCTGCAAGGGCGATGGGACTTATTGATGAGCCTCGATATGTCCTTGACCATGTGGTTGACTGGGTTGAAATGCCTGAAAATACCATAAGGGAACAGACCTTCTGCTGTGGTTCCGGAACCGGTTTGAATACCGATGAAATTATGGAATTGAGGATGCGGGCAGGATTGCCTCGGGCAAATGCAGTGAAGTATGTTCATGAGAAACATGGAGTGAATATGCTTTCATGTGTTTGTGCAATCGATAGAGCGACACTGACTTCTCTGAACGACTACTGGACACCGGAGGTTGGTGTCTGTGGTGTGACTGAGCTTGTTGCCAACGCAATTGTCCAGGAAGGTGAGACCCGTGGTGAGCTTGAAGAAGGTCTCCGGACGATGGTCTTCTAAATCCTGATCAGAATAGAGGAGTATATTTTATGTACAATAAAAGATTTATCATACCGGGACTGGTCATATTTGTCCTCTTTGTCACTTTTCCGCTCTGGTTTAATGCTTTTTCCACCGCAAGCCCTGTACCAAAACCTGAATTGCCGCCGGGAGGGGAGAAAGAGTGTGTAGCTCCTGCGTCCGAAATGCGGGATAGACATATGGTGCTGTTAAACGAATGGAGAGATGGAGTCCTGCGGGATGGGGAGCGTGATGTTATCACAGTGGGTGGTAAGCAATATCGAAAAGGTTTGCAAATGGCCTGTATGCAATGTCACACAAGCAAGGAAAAATTCTGTGACACCTGTCACGACTACACCTCTGTCAAGCCTTTCTGCTGGGATTGTCATTTGACCCCGGAAGAGGCTGCGTTGAAGAAGGAGACACACTAATGGATAAGCAAAGAAGAAAATTTCTGAAGGTAGCTGGTGCAACGGCACTGGCCGGCATCAGTGCTCCTGCGGTTGTCAAGTTGACGTCCTCTCCAGCGATAGCATCTTCAGAACATGGTGCCGCAGCGGATGCTCATGGAGCCCCTGCCGATGCTCATAAGGCGGCCGCCCACGGTGCAGAAGAAGCACCCAAAGGTGTTCGTCTTGGGCTTTTGGTTGATATGCGTAAATTTTACGGTAAACCTGAACTGCTCGATAAAGCAATTGCCGCCTGCCATAAAGTTCATAATGTCCCACAGATCGACAACAGGAAGAGTGAGATAAAATGGGTCTGGAAAGCTCCATTTGAAAATGTTTTCCCGGAACATTCCAACAGTCATTCTTCAAAAATTCGAAAAGAAAATGATTTTTTAATTATGTGTAATCATTGCGATGAGCCTCCCTGTGTGAGGGTATGTCCAACACAGGCAACTTATCGACTGCCAAATGGTATTGTTGCCATGGACTTCCATCGCTGTATTGGCTGCCGTTTCTGTATGATGGGTTGCCCGTATGGCGCCCGGAGTTTTAACTGGGAAAATCCGCGTCCGTATATCAAGGAGTATAATCCTGACTTCCCCAGCCGTATGCGGGGTGTGGTCGAAAAATGTAACTTCTGTGGTGAGCGTATTGCACTCGGGAAAGAGCCAGCGTGCTTAGAAGCTGTCAAGGAATCCGGTGCAATTGTTTTCGGTGATCTCAATGATCCCGGGTCTGAGATTCGCGAGGTGCTTGACAAGGAGAATACGATCCAGAGGAAGCCTTCTCTTGGAACTAAACCATCAGTCTTTTACATAGTGTGAGGATGTCATGATTGAAAAAGTGTTTAAAGGAAACTCTCGCTACTGGATGTGGCTCGCATTTCTGAGCGCGTTCGTTGGAGTCGGAGCGATCTGTTATATCAGACAATATCTCTTTGGCCTCGGATTGACCGGTATGGGGCGTGATCTGTCCTGGGGACTGTATATTTCTCAGTTTACCTTTCTCGTTGGTGTTGCCGCGGGAGGGTTGATGCTCGTTCTTCCATACTATATTCATAATTACAAGGTATTTGGCCGTCTTACTATTCTTGGTGAGTTTCTGGCCATTTCAGCGATCATTATGTGCCTTATGTTCATTATGGCTGATATTGGCCAGCCGTTGCGTGGCTTGAACATGATGCTGCATCCGACCCCGAACTCCATGTTGTTTTGGGATATGGTTGTATTGCTTGGGTATCTTGGGCTCAATGTTATCTGTGCCTGGGTTATTCTTACGGCAGAGCGTAAACAGGTCAAACCACCTAAATGGGTCTATTTCTTTGTTTATCTTTCAATTCCCTTTGCAGTTTCAATTCATACTGTAACGGCAATGCTCTATTGTGGTCTGCCCGGGCGTCATTTCTGGCTCTCCGCGATTACTGCACCCAGGTTTCTGGCGTCCGCTTTTGCCGCCGGTCCTGCACTGATCGTTATTGCATGTCTTGTCATGAAGCGGGTGGCCAATTTTGATGCAGGGAAAGAGGCTATCAGCAAATTGACCACTATTATTATGTATGCTGCTCTCATAAATGCATTTTTTGTACTGCTGGAATTCTTCGTTGGATATTATTCCAATATTCCCGGGCATAAGCATTCCCTTGAATATCTTTTCTTTGGGCTTGAGCATCATGGTGTTGTGTATAATAACCTTGTACCGTTTATGTGGACATCTGTAATGCTCTGCTTTGGTGGGCTTGGTCTCTTTGCTTATATGAAAATCAGAAAGGTCGGCACCGACCTGATGGTTGGGATTGGTTGCGGCATGATTTTTTTCGCTCTGTGGCTTGATAAGGGACTTGGCTTTGTGCTGGGTGGACTGGTTGTCAGCCCGCTTCATGAAATTGTCGAGTATTATCCGACTGCGAATGAGATTGGAATTACAGTTGGTATCTGGGCTACCGGATTTCTGCTTGTAACTTTAATGTACAAGATTGCAGTGGATGTTGAACATGAGGTAGAAGCATAGATTATTCTCTGTAAATATTGTAATTTGAAAGCCTCCGACTTGTCGGGGGCTTTTTTTTTTGTTAACTTGCGGGGTATAAAAACAGAGAAAGTAAATTCTAAGGTAAAACGAGAGTCGGCGTTGCATAAAAAACAGGTACTGATAGTATTTTATTCCTTTACCCGTCAGACAAAACTTATGCTGAATAAGTTTATTGAAGGGCTGGAAAGTGAAGGTATAGAAGTGACCATGCAGCGACTGGTTCCGGTTTCACCTTATGAGTTCCCGTTCAAGTCCTATGGCGGATTGATAAAAGCGACAATTGAGACGTTTTTTCAGATAAGATCTGAAATTAAATCGATAGATGAAAAGTGTTACGGGAATTGGGACAGAGTGATTATTGGCGGACCTACATGGTCGTATCATCCAAGCGGCCCTGTGCTTGAATTTTTAGACCGGTACGGTAGGGATGTATGTGCTGGTCAGCATGTGATCCCGTTTATATCATGCAGGGCGTATTGGCGTGTCCATAACTGGGGGCTTCACCGACGGCTTAAAAAATGTGGCGCAGGAGTGGTAGAAGATCCCATTGTATTTACTCATCTCATACGTGAACCGTGGCGAACTATTGGTCTGATTATGCAGATGCGGGGGAAAATGGTACGTAAAGAAGAGAATTCATGGTTTCGGAAAAGATACCCGGGATATGGGCATAACAGGGAGCAGCGGACTGTTGCCTTGGAGAAGGGGAGACAACTTGCCCGGGAATTGCTTGACAGCCCTTAGATTGTACAATCTCATGGCCATTGTCCTGTGACATAAAGATGATAAAAATAGAGAATTTTTTCCGAGTAAAAAATATAGATCAGGGCTGCAATGGATAGAAAGGGGCCAAAAGGGATTCTGGTGCTGCCACCTTTTTTTTGCCATTTCATCGCAATAAGCCCGACAATAGAACCGGCAGATGAACTCACAAGGATGATAAATGGAAGAGACTGCCATCCAAGCCATGCTCCTAACATAGCAAGGAGTTTGATATCCCCGCCTCCCATGCCATCCTGTTTACGTAAGAAGAAGTAGAGGAAGGCGATACTGTAGAGAACGCCCCCGCCGAGGAGTAAGCCGATCAGAGAACTTTGCCAGGTTACGCTGCTGTTAACCAGTGAAAAGAGAAAGCCAAGGATAATTCCGGGAAGGCTTATTACATCGGGAATGATCTGGTGATGGATGTCAATGAAGATGATGACCAGAAGGGATGCACCAAGGACGAAATAGCCACCAGCCTGTAGAGAATAACCAAATTTAAAGCAGACTGCGGCTGCAAGAAGGGCAGTCAGCATTTCTACTACAGGGTATTGAAGGGATATGGGTGTATGGCAATGTGAGCATTTCCCGCGAAGAAAAATGTAACTTAAAACAGGAATATTTTCATACCACGAAAGGTCATTCAGACATTTGGGGCAATGGGAGGCCGGAAAGACAATAGAGGCATCTTGTTCAGGAAGCCGCAGGATGACGACATTGAGGAAGCTGCCGATTATTGCGCCAAAAAGAGCTGGAATTATGAGGATAATGGTTTCAGGTTGCATTTTACGAATAAATTATCTGATTAGACTAATCGTCCTGAGCCTGGTAGATAAGCCTAGTTACCTGGGCAGTTAAAACAATAATTACATCAAGTGTATCGCTAACTATGTCACAATACCAGGAAAAAGCAACCGTATCACGTGTTGAGCAATTATCGGCGAAAAACTATCGTTTAACTCTTGATTCCCCTGGTATCGCCGGGGCTGCCAAAGCTGGTCAGTTTGTCATGATTCGCACCGGACTAGCCAAAGACCCTCTATTGAGACGTCCGTTTTCAATTCATCAGACAAGCGCCAATGGCCACCTCCAGATCTATTTTAAAGTGGTTGGTCGAGGAACTGATATGCTTGCACGTGTAAAGGCAGGGGAGATAGTGTCGATTTTTGGGCCACTGGGTAGAGGGTTCCAGATAAATAAAAATTCTCCTGCAATAATCATCGGTGGTGGACTGGGGATAGCTCCAATGCTCTTTCTTGCCAAGAGTATCTGTCGACTGAAAACTGATTGCAGTAATGACCATATTATCCTTGGGGGCAGGGAAAGATCAGAGGTAGAACCGCTTGTTAATGATTTCAAGCAGTTCGGTTTGAAGCTGGGTTTAGCAACGGATGATGGATCGTATGGACATCAGGGATATGTGACAGATCTTCTGAAATCTCTTGAACTGCATTCTGGATGTACCGTCTATGCCTGTGGTCCAGAGCCGATGATGGCCCGGGTCTATAGCATTAGCAAGTCCGGCGGCATGCAATGTCAGGTGTCGGTTGAAAGTGTCATGGCGTGCGGTATGGGAGCCTGTCTTGGATGTAGCAGGATGACAAAGAAAGGAACTTATACCCATGTATGTCTTAATGGTCCTGTCTTCAATGCGGAGGAACTGATATGGAATTCATAGACAACAGGGAAGACATTTTTCCTGACCTGCGTGTTAATATCGGCTCCCTTGAGATAGCTAACCCGGTGATGACAGCCTCGGGTACCTTCGGATATGCAAGAGAATTTGAAAATCTTATGAACCTGCATCGACTGGGGGCGGTAATTGTAAAAGGTATTTCTCTTTATCCGCGTCCCGGGAATCCTCCTCCGCGTATTGTTGAAACCGCATGTGGAATGCTCAATGCCATAGGTTTGCAAAATGTCGGGGTGGATAGATTTATCTCTGAAAAAATGGACTACCTTGCCGGTCTCAATATACCGGTTATTGTCAATATCCTGGGAGATTCTCTGGCTGAATACAGGGAAATTACAGAGCGGCTGGCCGGGGTTCCTGGGGTTGCCGGGATCGAGGTGAATATATCCTGCCCCAATGTTAAAAAAGGAGGGGTTGCTTTTGGTACCGACCCGTCCATGGCAGCAGCTGTGACTAAGGCTGTAAAAGAGCGTGCTGACGTTCCTGTGATGGTCAAGCTTTCCCCAAATGTATCTGACATTACCCTTGTGGCCCGGGCTGTTGAGGATGGTGGTGCCGATTCCATATCCCTGATCAATACTCTGATAGGGATGGCTATTGATTTGAAAACCAGACGACCTGTTCTGGCGAATGTAATCGGAGGCCTTTCCGGCCCTGCTATTAAACCGGTGGCCTTGCGGATGGTTTACCAGGTGGCCTCCACTGTATCCATCCCGGTAATAGGAATAGGTGGCATTGAAACGACCGAAGATGCACTGGAATTTCTCCTTGCCGGGGCATCTGCTATACAGATTGGTACTGCCAATTTTATAAATCCGAGAGTGAGTGAAGAGATTGTTGAAGGTATAGGCAAGTATGTGGTCGATGAAAAACTCCCATCGATACGATCTATTATCGGTGGGCTGTCAATTAATGATGGCTAATCAAAAACACTTCACAGTAGGGGACATTTTACGAGTCCATCAAGAAATGAAAGAATCGAAACTATGATAGAAATTACGCCAATATCCAGGGTAGATGCAAGGATATATGTTCCCGGCTCAAAGAGCCTGACCCAGCGAGCTCTCATTGCGGCAGCCCTTGCTAAGGGAGACAGCCGACTTATCGGTTCTCTTGAAAGCGAAGACACGGAGTATTCCTCCAGGGCCCTTGTTCAGATGGGGGTTGAAATCGATAAAGGTGATAAATGGCGTGTTCGTGGTAATGGAGGGGTGATCCACCCAAGTGACGGGCCAATCTATCTGGGCAACAATGGTACTGCTACTCGTTTTCTGACTTCAGTGGCCTCCCTTGGAAAATCGACCTTTATTATTGACGGGGATGAGCGGATGTATGAGAGGCCTATCAGTCCGCTGATAGATGCCTTGAGGGGATGGGGGGTTGATATATCTTCTATGAAAGGTAGCGACTGCCCTCCCCTTAAAATCAATGCACACGGTATAAGCGGCGGCACTACAGTATTGCCGGAGGGAAAATCCAGCCAGTATCTCTCCTCGCTCCTGCTGGTCGCGCCCTATGCCCGGCAACCCGCTGTTCTGCACGTGGAAGGGAGGGTGTTGTCAAAACCTTATGTGGCTATGACTCTGGCTGTGATGTCCGATTTTGGCATAGAGGTGGAAGCCTCTCCGGATTTCAGCCACTTTTCAATTCCTCAAGGGTGCTATCAGGCAAGGGATTATGAAATCGAGGGCGATGCCTCAAACGCGTCCTATTTCTGGGCTGCTGCTGCGGTGACCGGAGGAAGGGTGGTGGTTGAGAATGTACCTGTACCATCTCTCCAGGGAGATGCAATGCTGGTACCTCTTCTGGGACGTATGGGTTGCGAGGTGAGCAGGTCAGGAAATGGAATTGCTCTGCAAGGGTCTGAACGTCTGGAGGGAATAACCGTGGATATGGGAGATATGCCTGATGTTGTCCCAACTCTTGCGGTAGTTGCTGCCTTTGCCCATGGCGATACTGTGATTAGCAACATCGCTCACTTGCGTATAAAAGAGTGTGATCGATTGTCCGCTGTGGTGAAAGAACTTGGCAAACTTGGGGCGAAGATTGACGAATATGAAGATAGTATGGTCATTCATGGAGATGGTGGAAAAAATCTTCAGGGAGCGGAGATAGAAACCTACGAGGATCACAGGATGGCGATGAGCCTGGCCGTTGCAGGACTTCGAGTCCCAGGAATAATAATTACCGGGGAAGAGTGTGTAGCGAAGTCGTTTCCTGATTTCTGGCAGCGATTTGCTCTTCTTGCAAACACTGGCTGAGGGCAAAGTCTGTACAATCGATTTCCCAGATCGTCACTTTTCGCTGTCAGGACGTTTTTTTACCAGAAAGTAAAGCTCTCCATCTTCTTTCATATGATTGGCCGCAAGTTCTGCAAAGTCGCCATGCCCCCAGAAAAGATCTACACGTCCTGTACCTTTTATGGCCGATCCTGAGTCCTGGGGGAAAACAAATCTGTTTAAAGGTTTCCAGTGGATAATCTCTCCCTGCTTATTTACCACAGGTTGTTTTGTTGACAGAAAACCGATTGCACCATTGGGTAGAGCCGAATTGTCGATTGCAATTGATCTGCCCGGGGTTAACACGGCGCCACTGCTTCCTCTGGGGCCCTGAGTATCACCCCAGTTAAAGAAAATGAAACGTGGGTTATGGTGAAGGATTCTCTGCAGTTGTTCCGGGTGCTGCTTTAAGTAATTACGGATTGCAGGGATAGTAACCTCTGCCAGGGACATTTTATTTTCATCAACCAGTAATTTTCCGATACTGTTGTATTCGAGCCCGTTGGAGGATGCAAATCGGACTGCCCGGACAGAGTTGTCGGGGAACCTGATTCGACCGGATCCCTGGACGTGGAGGAGAAAGGCATCAAATGGATCCTTGAGCCAGGCCAGTTCGTATCCCTTTATGACGTCGAGTGTTTCGATCTCTGACCGACTCCAGTAATTGCTGAAGCCATTGTCAGTGATTCTACCGGTGCGGGTTTTATTTCCATCGTTCGTTTTCTCTTTCACCAGGTCATCGGGTAGAGAATAAATTGGGTAGAGGTAGGGCGCAGTTTTAGTGAGATTGCCTTCAAATACAGGTTCATAGTATCCGGTCACCAGCATCTGTCTTCCTCTGTTTCCTTCTCTTCCGCCGGCCTGATAAATAGTAAAATTTTCAACGATGAAATGCTGCAATGCCTGGGGCGTTGGGTTCTGTCTGATTTTCTCTGTAAAATCCTCGAGGGATTCAACTAACCAGCTTATAGGAAAGTGTATTTCTCCAAAGGTGGAAGTAATACCACCACTGCTGTTTTTCTCAAGAAATTCAATATGACTTTGAGCTGCGGAGAGGATGGACTGGTAGTCCATATCATCAGAAAATGGTGGTGTTTTATCCGATTCGATATGGTGGAGAGGTTTATATATGTCTGAGCTGAAAAAAAGATACCAGAGTAAAGCAATAAGTGAGCAAAGGAGAAGAAGTAAGGAGAATGTTTTTAACTGCAGCGGGCGGGTCATATGGGGGTTGGTAGCACTACTTTTTAAAGGCTGCAGCCATTTCGGCTACGGCCATCGCATATTTATTGCTGTGATTGTATTCCGTTATGGTGTGCAGGTTGGGGTATCCGGCGACGAAGCGTTTTCCCCCGCCAAACAGAGGCGATTTCTCCAAACCTATAATTGACAATTGGCCATTGTTTTGCGGAGGAACCAGGTTACGATCCTGCACTTCGGCTACAATACGCCAGTTCACTCTTCCCTTCCTTCCTTTTTTATAGGCATCATAGAGTATATCTGCTTTCAGCTTATTGCCAATTTCTGCAAATACAGGTCCATGGAGTACCCAATTGAATTTTTTCAGATAGTTGGCTATCGATGCAAAAATATCAGCATCAGAGGAAATAAGGTCACGGCGGGAGTCACCGTCAAAATCCACAGCGTACTCATTAAAGCTCGACGGCATAAACTGGGCCTGCCCGAAGGCACCGGCGTAAGAACCTTTGACGGAGAGCGGGTCGATGTTATTCTCTCTGCAGAGCAGGAGATATTGAATCAGCTCTTTTCGAAAGAACTCTGATCTACGGGGATATGCGTCAAAGAGGGTGTTAAGGGCCTGAAAAAGTGCAAATCCCCCCATGTTGGTGCCAAACCTTGATTCAATCCCCCAGATCGCGACAATAAACTCTCGGTCCACACCAAACTGTTTCTCGATTTTGTCAAAGAGCAGCCTGTGTTTTTTTAGTTCTTCTTTACCTTTGGCAATAACGGCAGGTGTGATGAAGAGTGGCCAGTACTTATAATAGGGCTTGGACTCCCACTGGCGATCCATCAGTTCGAGAACCTTGCGATTAATACGAACGCCCTCAAAAAGGTGCTGTAGATCTTCTTCTTTGAAGTGATGCTTATCCTGCAGTTCCTGAAAAAACTGGTGATATCTTGTACTGTTGATGTCAATAAGCTGCTTATCGGTGACATGGTCGGCAGCCTTTGAACCCTCCTGAGCCAGGCCGGTAGAAATCCATACAAGCAGTAAAAGAGTGCTCTGAAAAAGAACCTGCAGGATTATCTGGGAGTGCCGAGGAGGATTGATAATGAAATCTCCTGAGATCGAAATCAATTTCGTGAAACTACTTATTCGGGCATTTTAAAAAGTTTTGACCTGTTCGGGTTATGGGTAAACTGTATTCAACCGGTCAAGAAAATCATCGAGCATTGAGGCTGGCATGCTGTTAATGCCGGCAGCTGCCGCTCTTCCTCCACCTGTTGGGAAAAGCTTGCAAAGAGTGTCTGCATCACGACGGTCAGCCAGAGGTGCGCGCAGGCTGACTCTGAGAGTGAGATCCTCATTTTCAACAATGAGAGCATGGGCTGCCATGGTTTCTTCACGAGCCTTCAAGTTAGAAAAGACACCCTGAATTCTGCGGGCCCAGGGAGCATTTGGAAAGAGATAGACTCTGTTTTTTCCATTGACTGGGTACTCTTTTTGGTCCAGTGCCATTGCAAGGTCATCCTTATAGCCTTTTCGTAGGGTGCTGAGGATCGGGGAGGAAGTGAAGAACTCAAAAGGATCCTGAAAGTCATGTACTGCTCTGTACAGTTCCTCCGGGTGAAAGTGGAGATCTGCAACGGTGGATCCGTAGCCGTTATAATTGAATAGTTCTCCCATTTCCTGCAACTGCTGTGTCTGGAGTACGGTTAAGCCCGACTTATCTGCCAGTTTTTGTGCCTGTTGGTGCAGGTTGTCTCCAAAGGCTCCACAGATTGCCCATTGGCTGTTTCTCCCGCCTGATAAATTGTTGACAATGAGCGAAGTGCAGGTTTCAGGTGATACATCGATATTATATTGGAGGAGAGGTGAGTCAGGTATATTGCCGGCGAAATGATGGTCAAAATATTCAACCGAGTTATTATTGGCCAATAACGTATCCAGGAAATACCGATTGGAGTCCAGGGAGATATCAAATACACTGAAAGAACAGTTTTTCTTGTCAGCTACACGGGACAGTAAGGTAATGTCTCTTTTTACCCCGGTGATCAATGATGCTGACGGTTGGGGCTTTTCCAGGCGTAACTGGTGGAGAGCAAAAATGCCGTCGGCATCGCCGTTAAAAATATCAAAGTGCATCCAGTTTCAATGCCTCGAAAAAGATTCTGTCGGGTTAATATTTAAACCCTATTGATTTGCCGATATTCGCCAGATCGAACAGGACAAGAAAAGTTGTGTCATATGGTGTATACAGGGCTTCAAGTCTCATTGACCAGCAGAGTGCCTGGTAGGTTAGTGAAGCAATAGCTTCGTCTGTCTGATCGAATTCGATTGAGTGTTTTACCCCGGCTCCTACAATCCAGCTGTTGAAGATTCGTGTTCTGATTCGGGCGTTGATCTGTTTAATTTCATCTTCCGGCCTGTAGCTGTAATCTAGGCTGAAATAGTCTCCTCTGCTATTGGTATATTCACTTTCAAGGATATGGCTGGCAAAACCGTTGTCATAGACATCATAGTAGCTTTTATAAGAGAGATTTGATCTTCTTGTTGGTCTCCAGCCCAGTTGAGTATAAATGTCTGAGAATGGCTCATCAGATTCTTCGCCGCGCAGGTCATACAATTGATCGATTTTCAGTTATGCATATTCCCGCCGCCTTTCCGTGTTTTTTTTGCCGTAGGAGAAGGTGTTTAAGAAGTTGTCAATACCGTAGGAAATGAAGTTCATATTGTCGATGGTATCAATATCATCAAAATCGGGCAAGTCGTCCTGGTCAACATCCTGAATATAGCCATATTTTATGAAAGGACGAAACTGGTGAGCGCTGTTTCGAAGAGTCTGTCCGGTGGAGAAGAAGTCTCTTTCCATGGTCGTGGCAACTTCCATCTCAAATTCTGTAAGAAAACGATTCTGGCTGTCATCTCTGTCCCATTTTGAATCACCATAGTTTTGTATCGCGTAAAAAGTATCTCGAAAGCCAAGTTCTGCACGGGATTCAAGATATGGGCTTAGCGGGATAGGTGTGGCAATGGAAGGGCGCAGGTCGACCCGATGTCCTCCGATACCGTCTTCCCTCCAGTAGTTAACATAGTCAGCGTTCCAGTCGAAGGTGAGGAAGGTTTCTCCAAGGGGGACTGCTCCGGTGAAGTCTAAGCTGGGCAGTTTCCATAAAGGAGTGTTGATGTCAATGGGATCACTTTCAGCTTCGCTGATGGCTAAAAAATTAGTTTCAAATGCGATACCGTCCCAACTGCGTAGCAGCTTAAAGGTGTTTTTCCTTAATGGGTCTGTTTCTGTCTGGAATCCACGACCAAACGTTTCAAGGTACTTTTCCTGATTGCTGTTAAAACCGGTGGTTCCTGACTTAAATTCAGTCAGGTAGTCCTGGTCGGAGACAATATCTATATCAAGCCGACTATACCAGTGGTCACCGAAGATATGATCGGCTTTGCCGCGAAGCCAGTATCTGTCACTATTAGTGTGGGTGAACCCGGTATCGTCATAATAGTCAGTCTCCGAAGGATCAGAGAGCCTGTCATCCAGATAATTGGCGGAAAATATGCCTTTTTCGTTTGCCTTCTCAATATAGCGGAATTCGACACCGGGCATAAACCCTCTATTGAGGTAAAATTCAGGGAAGAACGTTGCATCAATCGATTCTGAAATGTTCCAGAAAAACGGGAGATTAAAACCAAATCCTCCGTTCTTGGAGCTGGAAAACTCAGGAAAGAGGAAGCCTGTCTGGCGGGTATTTTTTATAGGGACAACCAGATACGGGGTATAAAAAACAGGGACATTCTTAATATTAAATTTTGCATGCTTAAGAAAAGCATATCCGCCTGGGCGAATATCAACTTCTGAACTGGAGAAACTCCAGGGCGGCACCTCACCATCTTCAATTTTACATGTGATTACCCAACCGTCTTTAATTCGATACGTATCAAACCCTGTCTTTTCAATGGATTTACCCTCAAGATGGAGAGAGTGTTCCTTGCGGATGATCGTTGCATCTGTGAACCGACCGGTTTCGTCGGTGAGTTTTATAGAGGCTTCAGTTGCCTGGAGTTGATCCTCTGCAGTGATTATCTGCACATTTCCTTTAGCCTTAATTGACTCCAGTTCAACATCGTAGACAATCCAGTCTGCTTTGACGGTCACTGTTGTCTGGTATACTGCTGCTGTTTTGTCTACAATTTCATCGGCCTTGATTTCAGGAGGTTCAATCTTTTCCTCCAGAAGTTCTGCCCAGGATGAAACTTCGGCTTTCTTTTCAGGTGGGTTAAGAGGTTTTAGTGCCTTTTTTTCCAGTATGACATTGCCTTTTGCGACAATAATAATAGGATTTTCATAGTTTATGACCTTGTCAGCTGAGATATTCCATTCTTCAGTTGAGAGTTCTTCAGCCCTGCTCTCCCGTGTGACACCGGTCAATATCAGCAGACAAATTACGATGAATGCGTGACAGAGGGAAAATAGTCGTGGCGGACGTGATGACACAATAGACTCCTTATGAGGGATGGCGTTGGGTGGAGGAGCTGAATCCTTCAATAGAAATAAGACAAAAAAAGCCAGAATATTTCTCATTATTTTGTGGTTTGGTAGTATAATTAAGCGATAAATATGATTAATCATTAAACTTCGGAGTTTACGTTTCTCAACGGAGACTGTCAAGTTTAAAGTCGTAAACTCAGAGGGTTTATTTACTGTCTGTTTCTTATTCTCTTGGGGAGGAACGAGGGGGGGGGAGTGAATTCTAAATTGATGTTCAAGATTGTAAATCTTTTAAATAAAATTTGTATTTCGATGAAATAGGTACTAATAGTGTCACGGTTACCTGCATCACCCTATTAACCGGTGACTAGTAGATAACTAGTGCCTGTCCATAAATGGCCTTTTTACCCTGACTACTCGATTTCTGGTGAACTCGCTAATCGGTTGTTCTCAAAATTTAATCCTCGTCATATCATATATATGGCTGCGGTTAAATTTATCGAGCGCCTCTATTTAGAGTAAAAAACCTCATCTATGGACAGACACTAACTAACGAAAAATATTTGCAATTGGTCATTATTGCGGATATTTTTATGGACGCTGATTGGAGGAATGTGTTCAGGCAAGTTAATTCATTTTCATACAAAACATGATAATGGTGTTAGTCCCGATGAGCGGGACAGGTACTTTCACAAAATTCTTTCTTGAAAAAAGGAAGGATAAGCACCCTCGGGACAGGGTATAAACTCTGACTGTCAGAGAGATTTTACGACACCATATTTACTGCGAGTTACTGAAAAAACGTCGCTGAGAGAAAATGACTTTACTGAATGTATTCCGGTATGGATGTACAATGTTGGATAAAATTTGAAACTGTTTGCAAATCCAGAATAGTTATGGGATTCAGGCAGTGGATCAGAATTATGCCGTATCGTTTGAGAGATCTTTTTTAAAATGATCGGTAAAAGGGAAGAATAATGGTTCAAGAGAAAGAGACAGAAAAAAGGAAAAGACCACTTAAAATAAAAGCGAAAATAGGTGCCTGGTGGAAGAGCACTGTTTTACCGGAGAAAGAGAGTGTTGAAGAAAATGTAAATGATATACTCCCTGAACAGGAAGACGGTGCTGAAGCGAGGAAGCCATCAGGCAGAACAAAAAGGACTCCACGAAAACGTCAGGTACGAAAGAAACCTTCAGTTAAAAGCTCTGAAGCACCGGGTGAAGAGGAAGGAATTGCCGAAACAGAGAAAAAGGTTCCGAAAGGTCAAAAAACCGGGGGAAAGAAAGATTCTTCAGTTTCGATACAATCTGATTCTGTAAAGGGAGATGTTGACACAAAGAGTGAAACTGGTTCTGAGGCGGATGGCACTGCAGAAAAGTCAGAATCTGAGTCAAAAGAGCAGTCCTCCAAAGGGAAAGAGCTTCCGAAGAAGAAAGAGGCTCCCAGGCCTAAACCGGTAAGGAAATTATTAATCAATGCGGAAGAACCCGAAGAATGCAGGATAGCACTTCTTGAAAATGGGCGACTGGAATCCATCCATGTCTCATCTGTCACCCGAACCCGGACAAAGAACAATATTTATAAGGCAAAAATAGTCGCCATCGAACCCAGTCTTCAGGCAGCATTTGTGGACTATGGCACAGAGAAAAACGGTTTTTTGCCATTCAGTGAGATTCACCCTGAATACTACAGAGAAGACCTGAGTGACCGGGTCAGGGAACTGGTTGAGGCGCAGCACTGGAAAAAACTGAGCATAGCAGACGTTGTTGAGAAAGGTCAGGAAATCCTGGCCCAGGTAGTGAAGGAAGAGGTCGGCAAGAAAGGTGCAAATATGACCACTTATCTTTCACTTCCCGGTAGATGTGTTGTTCTGATGCCGGGTTCTGATTCTTCCGGGATTTCGAGAAAGATTTCAGGAGAGGAAAAACGATCCCGTTTGCGTGAAGCAATGCATTCCACAGATATACCTGAGGGTATCGGCTGGATTGTTCGAACTGCCAGCCTGGATATTACTAAGACGGCTCTTTCCAGGGATGTTGGATATCTGCTCAGGTTATGGGAAGAAACTAAGAAGAAAGGACAGGCGCTGGAGGGAGTAGGACTTGTCTATGAGGATCATCATAATGTACTGATGTTTCTGCGGGAACATTTTGATCCCAGTATCGTAGAGATACTTGTCGATGATCGCGTGGCAATGGATCAGGTAAATGAGTTTATAGGCCTTCTCCCATCAAAACAGAAAAATGTTAAGGTACGTCTGCACCGTGGTTCCAGGCCTATTTTCAACCAGTTCAGTGTTGAAGATCAAATTGAATCGATCTATCAGCCCCAGGTTAACCTGCCCTCCGGGGGGTCTATTGTAATAAATCCGACAGAAGCGCTCGTTGCAATAGATGTTAATTCCGGTTCGACTTCCAAGGGTAAGAATTTTGAGAAATCAATTTTTCTGGCGAATATGGAGGCAGCCAGTGAGCTTGCCAGACAGCTGCGGTTAAGAGATCTTGGAGGCCTTATCGTTGTAGATTTCATTGATATGCGAAGCAGAAAAAATATTCAGGCCGTAGAGAGAGAAGTTAAAGCGGCAATGAAGCTGGATAAGGCAAAGGTTGATTTCACCAGGATCTCAAAATTTGGTTTGATGGAGATTTCAAGACAGAAGCTTGGCGCTCCGATTGAGGCAGGAAATTACCGAAGGTGCGAGCATTGTAACGGCAGAGGATCTGTGCGGTCGGTTGAAACTCTTGCTCTCTTTTATCTTCGCAGAATTCAAACCGGTGCGAGCCGGAAGCCGGTGAATCGCATTGAATGTCACTTCCCGCTTGACGTAGCCTCTTATCTTCTAAATAATAAACGGGAAGAACTGACCACAATGGAAGCAAAGTATGAAGTCGAAGTAGCTATTATTGCTGAAACTACAATGAAACCGGCTGACAATAATATTGTTTTCCATAGGAAAGAGAAAGATGAGAAACAATAAAAAACAGTCTTGAGTTCCCCTGTAAACTAGGGTATATAGACAAATCTCAATGCACCAGTAGCTCAGCTGGATAGAGTACCTGACTACGAATCAGGGGGTCACAGGTTCGAATCCTGTCTGGTGTACCAGTAA
>JAUVON010000344.1 GCA_030599175.1 Desulfobulbaceae bacterium
TGATCGTCCCCTGCTGCAGGGCAAAAACCCCAGGGAACGCATCGTTGAACTACTGCAGGAACGGCAGGAAGGATATGCGCAATTCTTACAGCTTATAACTTCGCATAAGACACCATTACAAATTGTAGAGGAACTTATACAGCTCCTCCAGGAGCCTGCCTGAGAATATCCATAACCATCCTTACATCAGCAATAGCGAGTTGGCCTGGCGCAGAAGAGACTGCCCCCGTGGCAAAAGTAATATCAGAGCCGAACTGCCCTCCGGCAAGGCGGGTTACTGCACCAAGTGATCCCATGGACATGGTTACTATCGGTATCCTGAGAAAAGTTGTTCTTGCCCGATCTGTGGCACTCATCAGAGTCAAAACATCTCTGTTATTTTCCGGCATAACAGCCACCTTGGCGATATCAGCCCCCATCTCCTCCGCCTGCACAAGCTTATCGACAATAAACTCCTCAGAAGGTGTCTTTTCAAAGTTATGGTAGGAGAGAATCAGCCTGCTCCGCGTCTGCTCCATAATTTTTTTTATTGAGTCAACGAAATCCACCCCACTGGACAATTCAATATCTACAATATCGATATCTCCGGTCATTAACGCCCCGGAAATAAGCTCCAGTCGCTTTTCCTCTGTCATTGTATTTTGCCCGCCTTCCAGATGCGATCTGCAGGTAAAAATAAGGGGTGTGGATCCTATCGCTTTTCTTAACTCCCTGAGGCTCTGCAGACATACATCCTTGTCTTCTGCCTGTTCAAAACAGTCTACACGCCACTCCAGAAGATCCGGCATTACTATTTTTGCTTGACCAGCCTGCTCGAAAAGATCACTTTTTTGCTTTGCCAGAAGAGGCAGGCAGATCAAGGGTTTTTCTCCTCCAATAGCGACATCTCTTATAATGACCTGCTCTCTACTCTTCTGTCTCATAGTTATCTCACCTTTTTCTGCTTATCATCGTCACCGTAATACTGCAGCGTGATGAATTTTCTGTATACGTGACGAAAAATATTGTCATACCCGACTCAACCTGTCAAGGTACTAATTTCAGGAGGCTGCCCGAAAATACCCTTTTGCCCAAACTCTTCAGAATTGTAAAAACCAACAATGCAATACCCCACAGTTAACACAAAACTTGTACTATTACTGGGCCTGCCACTCGGCCACTCCATCTCACCAGCTATGCATAATCGCGTATTTGAAAAACTCGGGATGGATTACTGCTATATGCCGGTGGAGGTATCACCCGAAGATCTTGGGACAGTATTTGCAGGACTGATAAAAATGAATGTTGGTGGGCTTAATGTGACAATACCTCATAAGATCAATATCATCAGCCATCTTGATGAACTTGATCCGTTAGCCCGGGCAATCGGGGCAGTAAATACCATCCGTATAAAAGACGGGAAGACCAAAGGATATAATACCGACGGCGAGGGTTTTGTCCGATCCCTGGAAGAAAAAACCGGTATCTCGGTTCAGGGAGAGCGATTCTTTATACTGGGGTGCGGTGGTGCTGTTCGTGCCATCGCCATGACTCTGGCCTCTAAAGGAGCAGGAAAAATCTATCTTTGCAATCGTACGTTGTCTACAGCAAAAAGATTAACAGAAGAAATCAATGAAAAGGTCAGCGACTGTGCTGAAGCAGTTGAGCAGACACCAGAAACTATAAAACCCTTTCTTCAGGGGTGTGATGTTCTTATCAACGGAACCCAGCTGGGAATGCATCCCAACGTGGATAAAAGCCCAATTGATAAATCATTGCTCAGAAAAGATCTCATTGTCTCTGATATCGTTTATAATCCATTGATGACAAAACTCCTGAAGGATGCGCAAGAACTAGGCTGCACTGTTGTAGATGGTCTCGGCATGCTCATCTATCAGGGTGCTGCCGCTTTTCAAATCTGGACAGGAGTTGAACCACTTATAGAAGATATGTCTGAGGTCGCCTACAGGCTGATGACAATTGACAGTGAGGATATAAAAAGTTGAAATCAATTCCACTCCCGCTCCTGCTGGTGCTCTGTCTGACCCTCGGCCTTGCTCCATTTACCCCGGAGCCACATGTTTGGGAAAAATTAAAAATGGTAGCAGCGGGTACCCTGTCGAATCCTGTTGATATTTTTGACCTTTTAATGCATGGTCTGCCATTTATCCTGCTGCTTCTCAAACTGATTTTACTGGCCAGAGAAAAAGCTTCATGAAAAACCTGTCTTTTTATCTGCTTGTCATACTTATCTGGGGATCAAGTTGGATCGGCATCAAGATGCAGCTCGGCACCGTAGAACCGATAGTTTCAGTGACCTATCGATTTACCCTGGCAGCTGTTATTCTGATGGTCTGGTGTTATATCCGCGGTTTGAACATGCGCTTCAGCCTGAAAGAACATGGTTTCATGCTGCTTCAGGGAATACTTCTTTTTGGTCTTAATTACCTCTTTTTTTACATCGCTGAGCTTCATGTTACCAGTGGCTTAGCAGCGGTTATCTTCTCTACAATTCTGCTGATGAATATAGTTAACGGAGCGATTTTTCTTAAATCTGCCATCGACGGTATGGTAGCAATAGGGGGCTTGCTTGGTCTGGCCGGAATTATCCTGGTTTTTCGTCCGGAAATCACCTCGTTCTCCCTTGATAATAACGGTGCCCTGGGTGCTGTTCTCTGTATAGTGGCAACATTGTTTGCTTCACTGGGCAATATCACCTCGGCCCGCAACCAGAAAAACGGTCTGCCGATCATCCAGACAAATGCCTACGGCATGAGCTACGGCGCCCTGACGATGCTGTTGATAACACTGGCCTGGGGTAAACCATTCAGCTTTGAGGTTTCCTCGGTCTATATCGGCTCACTGTTGTATCTGGCACTCTTCGGTTCAGTAATTGCCTTTGGCTGTTACCTTACCCTGGTGGGTAATATCGGGGCGGATCGCGCTGCCTACGCAACCCTTCTTTTCCCCATCGTTGCCCTGGCAATCTCGACAATATGGGAGGATTACCAGTGGACGCTGTCTTCTGCTGCAGGTGTAGGACTCATTCTACTGGGAAATCTCTGGATGCTGAAAAGAAGAAAATAGATATTTTATCCTATCATTCCAAACTGTTTCCTGTTATATAAGAAAAATTCTCAGGAAACTCATATGGCTAATTACAATTATAACAAGTCCGTAAAAACCTCAGTTTTGATGGATAAGTAAAAAAA
>JAUVON010000393.1 GCA_030599175.1 Desulfobulbaceae bacterium
ATCATTGTCACGGCCGCCGCCAGTCATGTACCTGTGGCTTTAAAAAAACAGCTCAAACCCGGCGGCAGACTTGTCATCCCCATCGGTCGCCCCCAGATGGCCCAGGATCTTTTGCTGATTCAAAAAGACAAACAGGGAGAATTCACCAGCCAAAATATTCTACCTGTCGCCTTTGTCCCGTTTACCGGCGAATTGATCACAGGTATCAACTTGGAGTGACATTAGATTTTTTCCCAAGAATTCCATCTAAGAGATCTTAGAGTTCCATAGAGAAGGCAGATCTATTCAGAGTATAGAGCAAAAAAGAAAATAAACCGGGAAGACATGTCGAGGCAGAAAAATGAAAGAGGCTATGTTTTATCGATCCGGAAAAGAAAACGAGATTATCTGTGAACTGTGTAGCCACCATTGTCATATCAAAGATGGAAAACGTGGCATCTGCAGAGTGCGAGAAAACAGGGATGGCGTTTTATACAGCATGGTCTACGGTCGGCTGATTGCCGAAAACGTTGATCCCATCGAGAAAAAGCCCCTGTTCAACTTCCTCCCTGGCAGCCAGGCGTTTTCCATCGCCACTGTTGGCTGCAACTTCCAGTGCCTGCATTGTCAAAATTACGACATATCCCAATATCCGCATTTCCATAATGGAGAGATAGCCGGCGATGAACGTACTGCTGAGACCGTGATTGGCGATGCTGTCCGAACCGGATGTACCAGTGTCTGTTATACTTATGTGGAACCGACAATTTTCTATGAATTTGCTTACGATTGTTCAGTGCTTGCCCACAAGCGGCAACTGAAAAATGTTTTTGTCAGCAACGGCTACATGACCCCGGAAGTCACCCGTCATTTAGCACCGGTTTTGGACGGCATCAACATTGATATTAAAGCTTTTACGGATGATTTTTACAAGAAAACCTGCAAGGCCAGGCTGCAGCCTGTGCTCGACACTGTCCAGCTCATGCATGACCTCGGAGTCTGGGTAGAAGCCACTACTCTTATCATTCCAGGCCTTAATGACTCAACTGAAGAGTTGCGGGAGATTGCCAGATTCATTCACTTCGTTTCGCCTGCGATCCCATGGCACGTGACGGCCTTTTATCCCACCTATAAAATGATGGATCGGGAGCCAACTCCTGTTGCGACTCTGCGCAAGGCACGGGAGATCGGTCTTGCTGAAGGGCTGCACTATGTCTATGAAGGCAACGTTCCCGGTGAGGGTGGGGAAAACACCTACTGCCCGGGCTGTGGCGAAAAACTGATCGACCGTTTTGGTTTCAGTATACAACAAAATAACCTGAAGGACGGTCACTGCAGTAAGTGCGGCCAACAGCTTGCAGGCGTATGGAGCTGATATTCCGGTAAACTGGAGCTTTATCCGAGTGCTGTCACTATACGTCATCCTCTTGTGGTCGGATTTTGACCATTGTCTTGAGGTTGTTAAACCCTTGCAGAGCAGTGTCACCATTGCAGCAGATGGCTGAGATAATAAGAAATCATGAATGATATCATAAAAATCCAGGAAATCATGGCCGATTTTGCTAATCGGACCGGCCTGATAACAGGCAGTCACGTACCCAAACGATATCTCTGGACTGATGCCTTTGCCGTCTGTAACTTTCTGGAGCTTTTTCATCAAACAGGGGAAGAGCGATACAAACAGGAGGCATTTGCCCTTGTTGATCAAGTGCATGCTGTGCTGGGAAAACATCGTAACGATGATAATCGGAACGGATGGATCAGTGGTCTTGAAAAAGAAGATGGGAAAAAGCATCCTACTATCGGCGGATTGAGAATAGGTAAAAAGTTTAATGAGCGACAATCCGGTGAATCTTATAATGAACGTCTGGAGTGGAGTCAAGATGGACAATACTTCCACTACCTGACCAAATGGATGCATGCCCTCAACCGGGTCACCCAGGTAAGCGGCAACCTGCAATACAACCGGTGGGCCCTGGAGCTCGCCAAAACCGCCCATAGCAGATTTACCTATACTTCACAGAATTCACATACAAAACAGATGTACTGGAAGATGAGCATTGGTCTCTCCCGTCCCCTGGTTTCCTCCATGGGGCAGCATGATGCTCTCGATGGACTGATTACCTATCTTCAATGTATGGCAACAGCAGTGAACGATCCGGGAATGTCAGCAAAGCTGAACCTGGATATGGAGATTTCAGAAGCCATGAGCATGTGTAAAGATAAGAACTGGTTTACCGATGATGCTTTGGGAATCGGTGGGCTCCTCACCAATGCATTCAAGATGACTCAGCTAATTATTCACAGCAATCTTCAAATTACGGACATACTTTCTACACTCCTGTATTCTGCCAAAGGCGGTGTGGATGCCTTTTCTCTGGCAGATACGCTGAATTTTCCTGCTGAGTATCGTCTCGCCTTTCGTGAACTGGGGCTTTCGATTGGGTTACACACAATTGAAAAAATGGTGCAGATGATACAACAACATCCAGAACATTTCCCAGAGCAGCAACCGCTGATTTCGCAACTTATAGACCTCTCGCCTCATCTGTCTTTAATTAAAAAAATTGAAATGTTCTGGATGACGACGACAAATCAACAAAGTGATACCTGGATAGAACATATTGACATCAACAGCGTCATGTTAGCCACAAGCCTGGGGGCAGATGGCTACCTGCTGCTGCGTTGACCATTTCGG
>JAUVON010000054.1 GCA_030599175.1 Desulfobulbaceae bacterium
AGAAAACTGCTGAGCGTATACAGCATATGCTGAAGAGAGGCAAACCTCTTCGTAATTAACTCTTTGTTGGACACTGATTAGTATCATATCACACCTAGAATAATGTGTAACAAACCGTCATTCCCGCGTAGGCGGGAATCCAGTGTTACAGCAAGGGCCTCCTGGATTCCCGCCTGCGCGGGAATGACGCGAGTGCGATATTCCAGGCGTGAAGCGACACTAGTTACAAAAAAAGTAGCCTCTTGGGAGGAATGATATGAAAAAAGCATATATTCTGGCAAGTTATAGAACCCCTGGTTGCCGGGCAAATAAGGGAAAGTTTAAAGATATGCGGCCGGATGATCTTGCGGCCTTAGCTATTAAAGGACTGGTTGAACGCACGGAAGTAGATCCCGCATCTATCGAGGATGTGTATATGGGCTGCGCTTTTCCGGAAGCTGAACAGGGCATGAATGTGGGCAGAGTTGCCTCATTGAAGGCCGGGTTGCCGGTAGAAGTTCCGGGTCAGACCATCAACAGGTTCTGCTCCTCTGGTCTGCAGACGATAGCAACAGCGGCGGAACGTGTGATGGCCGGTTTTGCTGACTGTATTGTCGCGGGTGGTGTTGAGTCGATGTCCTGTGTACCCCTTGGCGGTTTGAAATACAGTGCCAACCCTTCCATTATGGTTGATTGGCCGGAAGCCTTTGCCTCCATGGGGGTTACAGCTGAGCTGGTTGCTGAGAAATATGGTATCGACCGTACCATGATGGACATCTTTGCAGCGGCAAGCAATACAAAAGCTGCAGCAGCGATTGAAGCCGGCAGATTTGCTGACGAGATTATTCCCGTAGAGATTGAAAAAGATGTTCTGGCAGGCGGCAAAATCAAAAGAGAAAAAGAGCTGGTCACTGTAGATGACGGGGTGAGAGCCGGAACAACTCCGGAGGGACTTGGAAAACTCCGCCCGGCATTTAAAATCGGGGGTCCGGTAACAGCGGGAAACTCCTCTCAACTGACTGACGGGGCTGCCGTTGCCATGGTGGTATCAGAAGAGTATCTGCAAAAGATCGGTAAAGACCCTTTCGCCAGGTTTCTCGCCTTTGCTGTAAAAGGGGTAGCTCCTGAGTTGATGGGGATTGGTCCTATAGAGGCTATTCCTGCAGTACTCAAACTGGCCGGACTTCAGCAGCAGGATATCGATCTTATCGAACTTAATGAAGCCTTTGCAGCCCAGGCCCTGGCGGTCATCAAGACCCTTGGTCTTAATAAAGATATCATTAACGTTAATGGTGGGGCAATTGCTCTTGGTCATCCCCTCGGATGCACAGGTGCGAAATTGACCACTACTCTGCTCCATGAGATGGGGCGGCGTGATCTTAAGTATGGTTTGGTTTCTATGTGTATTGGCGGTGGGATGGGGGCAGCAGGACTATTTGAGAAGCTCTAGTCTGTTAGGCTGATGGCTGCTAGCAAAAGCTGATTTTTACAAACAATTTTCATAACCGATAGAGGTAAATATAGTGGCTGAAAAATTACTTAAGGGTGGGGAATTCCTGATTGTGGAAACCCCCTGCGAAGATGTTTTCACTCCCGAGGATTTTACCGATGAACACAAACAGATGGCAGAGACCACGACTCAGTTTGTAGAAAACGAGATTCTTCCCCATGTTGAAGAGATCGATAAACAGAATTTTGATTTGGTTGTGGAGGGTATGACAAAAGCCGGTGAACTCGGCCTGCTGATGATGGATGCTCCCGAAGAATATGGCGGTCTGGAGCTTGATAAGGCCTCAGGGATGCTGGTCAGTGAGAAAATTTCCGGTAGTGGATCTTTCGCTGTAGCTTTTACCTGTCACGTTGGCATTGGTACTTTGCCTTTGATCTATTACGGTACCTCGGAGCAGAAAGAACAATATCTAGAAAAACTTATCTCCGGCGAGTGGATCTCGGCATACTGTTTGACGGAACCAGGATCGGGAAGTGATGCTCTGGGTGCCCAGGCCAGTGCTGTCCTGTCGGAAGATGGTAAACACTATATTTTAAACGGTACCAAGCAGTTTATAACCAATGGTGGTTTCGCTGAACTGTTTACAGTTTTTGCCAAGATTGATAAAGAGCACTTTACCGCCTTTCTGGTAGAGAAATCCTATGAGGGATTGATCGTCGGGCCAGAAGAAAAAAAACTTGGCATTAAAGGGTCTTCCACCACCCAGATCATTCTTGATAATTGTAAAGTCCCGGTGGAAAATCTGCTTGGTGAGAAAGGAAAAGGCCATAAAATTGCCTTTAACGTTCTCAATATTGGCCGCTTTAAGCTTGGTGCCGGCGTTACCGGGGCTGCAAAAAGTGCGTTGGTGGATGGAATTAAATATGCTAACGAACGTAAGCAGTTTAACACCCCTATTGCAAAGTTTGGGGCGATTTCCGAGAAGATTGCCGATTTAACTACTGAAATTTTTGCGTCGGAATCACTGGTCTATCGTCTTGCCGGTCTCCTTGACGATAAATTGGCCACCATCGAAAAGGGTATTGATAACTATTACGAGGAGTATCTTAAAGGGATCGAAGAATATGCTCCCGAGTGCGCTATCTCAAAAGTATTCTGCAGTGAGATCCTGGCACATACTGTTGACGAGGTACTGCAGATCTTTGGTGGGTACGGATTTGTCAGCGATTATCCGGCTGAGCGGTACTATCGTGATGAACGTATCAACAGAATTTTTGAAGGTACCAATGAGATTAACCGCCTTCTCATTCCCGGTATGATTCTTCGAAAGTCGATGAAAGGGGAATTGCCATTGCAGGCGGAGGCAATGAAGGCTTTTGAAGCTCTTATGACACCGGGTTTTGAGGAGCTCGATGATGAGATTCTCTTTGTCCATGAGAAGGAATTGATTAAAAATCTTAAAACCCTCTTTCTTATTCTGGCCGGCGCCGGTGTACAGAAACATATGGATAAACTGGCAAATGAACAGGAAATTCTCCTGACGGCTGCTGATGTAGCCATTCAGATTTATGCTCTTGAAAGTACAGTTCTTCGTGCAGAGAAGAATTTTTCCAAGGTGTCTGAACGTAAGCAGGGGATATTGAAAGCTGTTGTAAAGGTTTGTTCCTTTCAGGCAACTGAGATTGCAGGTACTGCAGCGAAAAAGGGTGCTTTTTATGTTGAAGAGGGTGATACTTTGACTATGATCCTCTCCGGTATAAGACGTTTTGCCAAGTATGATGCCACCGGTCTTCTGGTCGCAAAACGACTGTTGGCAAAGGCAGCCTGTGAGGAAGAAAAGTATATCTTTTAATGATACCTACCCAGCATACTATCAATACCCCATACATCATCGGCCAGGTTCACTGTTATACAGCTGAACTTGGTGGTGATCTTGTTCTCTTTGATACCGGGCCTCCCACGCTTGAGGCCAAGCAGTTTCTGCAAAAGAATGTCGATCTGGAACGGCTGAAGCATGTGGTAATCACACACTGTCATATCGACCATTATGGACAGGCTGCCTGGCTCGGTCAGAACAGTGATGCAGCCATTTATCTGCCTGAAAAAGATTGCCTGAAAATTGATAACCATGGCGATCGGATGAAACAGATGCATCATCTGCTTGTCGAACTGGGATTTGGGCAGGAGTACCTCGACCGGTTATGGAAAATTTTTGACAGTGGGGCAATCTTTCCTCCTTTTCCTGAGAGGTACTTCCCCGCAGAAAGTCACCTTCCTGATCGCCTTGGAATTGAGGTAACTCCTTGCCCGGGCCATTCCCAGAGTGATCTCGTTTTATCAGGTAAAGATTGGGCGATCACGGGAGATACACTGTTGCGTGGAGTTTTTCAGGCGCCGGTTCTTGATGTAGACCTGGAGACCGGTGGCCGGTTTAAGAACTATAAAGCCTATTGCAGAACTCTTCGCAAACTTGGCGCTTTGCGCTCAAAAACAATTCTGCCGGGACATCGGCAGACTATCAAGAGTGTCGATGCAACACTACTTTTCTATGTTTCCAAGATGCTTTCCAGAGTAAGGCGTTTGCATCCTTACAGGGGTGAAGATAATCTGTTTTTGATTATTGAAGATCTTCTCGAGGGATGTATATATGATGTCTTTCATATTTATCTGAAGGTTTCGGAACTACTCTTTATGAAAGACTTTTTAAGGCAGCCGGAGATTCTTCGGGATTCCCTTGAATCAATCGGCCTTTTTAAAGAAGTTTCCTCATCCTACCATAAGGCTACTGGTACCATGTCTCCTTTTACCGGACAGGTAGCATTGGCACAGGAAAAGCAAAGCAATGAACAGTTCTGACCTTCTTTCACGATTGGCCAAAAGGGCAAAGATCTCCGGATTCTGGCTCCGGATGCTCAACGTTCTCCTTGGCAGGGTGGTGCCGTTTAACCGGCCTCATCGCTTTAAAATTGTTGAAATCGATGACAACCTGGTACGCACCGCAGCACCTTATCGCAGGAGTAATCACAATCATATCCGTGGTATTCATGCCTGTGCTCTGGCTACGGTTGCTGAGTTTTCTGCAGGGTTTCTGCTGATGCAGAATTTTACACCTGCTGAATACCGGCTGATTATGTCCAGGATGGATATTGAATATAAATATCAGGCAAAAAAGAGGGTGGTTTCAGAGAGTCGCCTGAGTCATGAACAGATAGAGCGTGATATATTAAAGCCACTGGAAACGGCATCATCGGTTGACATTAAAATGAGAAGTGATGTTGTCGATGAAGGGGGAGATCTGGTTGCAGTTGCCCATACGTTCTGGCAGATTAAGCGGTGGGATGAGGTTCGGACCAAGTTATGAAGAGCGATATTTCCCAAAAGTTACAGGAGTAAAGATGGGTCATCACCTCGCTACCAAAAACAGTATCGTACCTCTTATTGATCGGTTGAATAAATATCCGATAGGTCTGGCGGACAATGACAAACTGCGGCAGATTCTGGCTATTCTGTTTTCCGAGGATGAGGCCTTTATTGCCTCCCGGTTTCCCCTTGAAGAGGCCACACTGGAAGAGCTTGTTCGAGCCACCGGCTGGACAAATGAAAGACTGAAGGTAACGCTTGATGAAATGGCGGATAAAGGTTTGGTCATGGATATGACCTACAGTGGCAAAACCTTTTATCTCCTGATGCCGGGGTTGATTGGTTTTTTCGAATTCAGTTTTATGAAACAGCGTCAGGACCTGCCTGTGGCTGAACTGGCCCAACTGATGCATGAATATCTTCTGGGTGATCCGAATCAGGCGATGGGGAAGGAGTTTTTTTCCAGTAAAACACCTCTTACCCGTTCCCTCGTCTACGAGGAACATATTCCTGTAAGTTCAAATATAGCAACCTATGAGAGTGCCAGAGAAATAATCAAGAGTGCAAGTTACGGTGCCATCGGCATGTGTTACTGCCGCCATAAAAAAGAGCATTTGCATCAAACCTGTGACAAAGATGCACCGACTAAAGAAATCTGCATTTCTCTGGGAACCGCCGCAAAATTTATGGTGAGGCGTGGTTTTGCAGAAAAGAGAACCAGGGAAGAACTGCTGGTAATCCTTGCAAAGGCGCGGGATCTGAATCTGACCCATATCACCGATAACATCCGCTATAAACCTTCATTTATCTGTAACTGCTGCTCCTGTTGTTGTGAACTGCTGGGGGGAGTAATCCAGGGTTTTCCCATGGGGGTTGCCAAGACCAATTTTACTTTGCAGATAGATCTGGAGAGCTGTATCGGCTGCGGTCTCTGTAAAAAAAGTTGCAATGTTGTTGCCCTGGAACTTGTCGGCACTTCAAATGGAAAATCGAAAAAAAGAATGACGGTTAACGTCGACAATTGTCTGGGCTGTGGTGCCTGTATTACCGCTTGTCCGACCCGGTCGCTATCCCTGATCCCCATGCAGCGGTCTGATCCTCCAGGGAAAAAAAGAGACCTCTTCAAACAGATTCTCAAAGAGAAAAAACGTCTCACCCCGTTTGTGATAAGCGGAGTGAAGAAGAAATTGCGTCGTGCGCTGAGGATCGGTTAGGTAAACTTCCTTATGACAGAAAAGGTCTCTTTTTCCTGAATCAGGTTGTTCGGTGTGCTGATTGACAGCTTTGAAAACAGTTGCGATGATCCTTTTATACTGTTAGGTTGTTTCCGACTGAGCGCTCAGTAATATTTATAACCTACCCTGAAAGGAGAGATCCGATGCCAATTTCCAGTGTAAACAAGAGTATTCTTACCCCAGTGGAATTTCTTACCAGAAGTGCTTTTGTTTATCCCGACAAGACTGCAGTTATTCATGGAGAAAAACGATACACCTACAAAGAGTTTGCCGAAAGAGTCTATCGTCTTGCAAATGCACTTATAGAAAAAGGTGTTGGTAAAGGAGACAAGGTTGCTTTTCTCTGCCCTAACATACCGCCCATGCTTGAGGCACATTATGCCGTACCGATGATCGGTGCCGCACTCGTCAGTGTTAACATACGCCTTGCCCCTGGTGAGGTTTCATATATTGTCGATCATTCGGATGCAAAATTTGTAGTGGTGGACAGTGAGTTTGCAACCCTGATAGAACCGGATCAACTGCCTAAAGTGAAAGATTTCGTCACCGTCTGCGATGTAAACGATACGAAAATTCTTGGGGGGGTGGAGTATGAGGAATTTCTTGCCACAGCCTCACCGGAACGACCTGTTTTAAAAATAGACTCCGAGGATCAGCTGCTGTCAATAAATTATACAAGCGGCACCACCGGGCGGCCCAAAGGCGTCATGTACCACCATCGGGGAGCGTATCTCAATGCTATTGGCGAAGTCCTTGAATCGGGACTTACTGCCTCTTCAGTCTACCTCTGGACCCTGCCCATGTTCCACTGCAACGGCTGGTGTTTTACCTGGGGCGTTACGGCAGTGGGGGCAACCCATGTATGTCTGCGTGCGGTTGTTGCCGACGATATATATCGTTTGATTGATCAGGAGGAGGTATCCCATCTCTGTGCAGCTCCTACTGTACTTATTATGATGAGCACCTGGCCCAAAGCATCAGAAGTAAAGATGAAGGGTACCCTCAATATTATGACTGCAGGTGCACCACCAGCGCCTACTATCATCCGCAATATGGAAGCAATCGGCGCTGAAATAACACATACCTATGGTCTTACCGAGGTCTATGGGCCGCATAGCGTCTGTGCCTGGCAGCCAGGCTGGGAAAAGCTTTCCGAAGAGGAAAGGGCTACCGCGAAATCGAGGCAGGGGGTTCCCTTTATCACCACCCACTATATGGATGTAGTAGATCCTGAAACCATGGAACCTGTTGCAAGGGATGGTGTAGCCATAGGTGAAATTGTTATGCGCGGCAACAATGTCATGACCGGCTATTACAAAGATCCTGAGGCAACGGAGTTGGCCTTCAGCGGCGGTTGGTTTCACAGCGGGGATCTCGCTGTCATGCATGATGATGGCTATGTTGAGATAATGGACAGGAAAAAAGATATTATAATCAGTGGTGGCGAAAACATTTCAACAGTTGAGGTGGAAAATGTTATTTACAGACACCCTGACGTACTTGAGGTAGCGGTTGTCCCGGTACCGGATTCCAAATGGGGTGAGGTGCCAAAAGCTTTTATTGTACGAAAGGAGGGGACTGATCCTTCTCCCGAGGAAATCATCAATCACACCAGGGAACATCTGGCTCGATTTAAGGCTCCTAAATATGTGGAATTTGGCCAACTTCCCAAAACCGCAACCGGCAAAATACAGAAATTCAAATTGAGGGAAAAAGAGTGGAAGGGGAAAAAACGGATAAATTGATTCTACGAGTTCTTAATCGAGAATTCATTTTATCCGTAGCCGGGATAATCTGTCTCCGTTGCTGTGAAGTGAACTGGCCTGATAAAAAGATGGTGAGTAACTATTCAGGTGGTCATTATTGTAGCTTTGCGATAGGAGACTGATTTTTTTTAGTGCTTTACTTTATAAAAGCTGGAAAATATGTTGTGTATGGTGTTGTGCGTGTGTATGTTGTGCTGTATGAACAGATTAACCTGGTTTGAGAGGGTATGCATATGCGAGCCGCTGAAAATTTAGTGAGAAAGCAATATTTGATTTCTCCAAAGCAAATCAAAAAACTTGAACTACTAGCTAAAAATCAAAAAAAATCTGCTGCTGAAGTGGTACGAAATGCTATTGATGCTTTTAACCCTGATATACCAACAGATATGCAAGAGTCTGAATTGTTTAATCTTGTTTCAACAAGGCTTCAAGAAGCTATAGCTGATACACGGAAAACAAGAAAATGGTTGAATAAAACCCTCCGAGAGCTGGGTGTGGAGGGGAGGTGATGGCAGGCTGGAAACAATTACTGATAGATGTTTTAAAGCTGACCGATGAGACTAAAAGATTAAATTCAGATATTGGACGCCTGCAATCTCATGTTGTTGACGTTGACAAAAGAGTGGTGCGGCTGGAAACATTGGTTGAAGTCGCAAAGTACCAAACTCGATTGACAGACGAATCAGAATAACGGAAATAAAAATACGGTGAATCACCCCATATTATATGAGGATGATGACTGGCTGATTGTTGATAAACCAATTGGTCTTGCCACCCATGGAACAGGCCCCGGAGATACTGGTCTGGTAGAGTGGTTTGCTCTACACCAGGGACGCAATCTCCATGTCTGCTCTCGTCTGGATAAGGGTACCAGTGGTATTTTGCTCTTTGCCAAACATGCAGGGGCCAGTGGCAGGGCCCAGGTTATTCATGAGCAGCAGGAAGCCCGGAAGAGATATCGCTTTATAAGCAACAGGCGCCATAAGGGCAAAGAGAGCTGGCGGGTAGAGGTACCTCTTGGCGGCAGGGAATGTTCCACACTTTTCCGTCTGGTTGAGGAGGGGCATGGTTCTTTCTGCTATGAGGCCACGATTAACCGGGGGCGCACCCATCAGATCCGTCAACATGCAACCTTTGCAGGTATCCCTATTCTTGGTGATAACCGGTACGGTGGACAGAAATTTCTCCGCCTCTGCCTTCATTGCTGTGAGGTGAACTGGCCTGATATAAAGATGGCGGTGGCAGTGAAGCAGCCTGATTCTTTTTCCTTGCTGCTTGCAGGGCAGCAAGGTCTTGTGCTGGAAGGAGCAGTGGCCTGGGAGCGCCGTATGGGTTGGCCTGGTCTGGTAAGCAACAGCTATCGCCTTATTCATCGCGGTGAGGTTTCTCAGTCAGTGAGCATTGATCTGTATAACTTTTACCTCTCCATCACCGCATTTAACAGAGAAAAAGATTCCCTTCATCTCAAAAAAGAGCTGCAACCCCTGCTGGATTATCTGGCCACCAAGGTGATCTGGCAAGGCGGTATGCTGCGTTACCATGTCCGAAACCCCCATCAGAAGAAACTGGTTCATGACAGTCTGGCCTGGGGAGATCTGCCGAGTAGCCGGATTATGGTCTGGGAGCATGACCTCACCTTTGGCATTAATCTTAACGATGCACAGCATCCGGGACTTTTTCTTGATCAGCGGGATTCCCGCAGACGTATCCACCAGGTGGCAAAGGGTCGGCGGGTGGCAAACCTTTTTGCATTTACCTGCTCTTTTTCAGCAGCGGCTGTGGTCGGTGGTGCAGAGGTGGTTTTTTCCGTCGATCTTGCAGGTTCCAGTCTGGCAAGGGGTAAGGATAACTTTACCCTCAATGACCTTGATAAGAATGGGCGCGGCAAGTTTATCAGGGAAGATGTGATGAAATGGCTGGCCCGGCAGGAACGCAAACGAGCAGCGGATCCTGATTCGTTCAGCTACTGGGATCTTATCATCTGTGATCCCCCGGTTTTTGCATCAGGAGGCAAGGGGCATGGGTTTCATGTGGAAAAACAGTGGCCGGAACTGGCACGTCAGATCCGCCTTCTTCTCTCCGATAAGGGTATTGCACTCTTTGCCAATAACCACCGCAGCGGCAGTGAATCTTTTTACCGCGAAGAATTGCAGAAACATTTTCAGAATGTAACTTCTTTAGCTCCTCCTCTTGATTTTTCAATTATGCCCGGTAAGCCGGATCATGTTCGCATCTACTGGTGTGAGGTGTAGTTCTTTTTGCTTGCCTGGTCGCAGGTTGTATTGTATTCCTTGCTGGCGGATGAGAAACTGCCAATGGATGGCGTTGGCAAATGACCATGAGAATGTGAATGAAATATTATTTCTATGCTATGGGAGCAATCCTCTGCTGGGCAAGTCTTCCGGTAGCTACCGGTTCCGGGCTCAGTGAATTAACGACGGAAGAGCTGATGTTCTATAGCTTTATCAGCGCGGCGCTTTTTCTCTATCTGCAGGATGTAGTAAAAAATAAAAGCGCGAGAGTAGAATTTCCCGGATGGAAAATATCATTGATGGGTGTCTGGGGAATCTTCCTCTATCATTATATTTATTATATCGCCCTCGATAATGCACCACTCGCAGAGGGGGCAATTCTTGCCACTACCTGGTCGTTCTGGATTGTTGTCTTCTCTTCTCTTTTTGTTTTTAAACGACTGAAGTTCTCAATCTTTTTAACTGCTCTGCTTGGATTATTCGGGGCGGCGCTTGTTATTGCTGCAGGAAAAGATCTGTCATTCGATCTGGGCTATATGAAGGGCTATTTACTGGCTCTCTTATGTGGTCTGATCTGGTCGAGTTTTTCCGTTGGGCTCTCCCGGATCAGGCTGAAAGAAGAACCGATGACGGCATTCACTCTGTATGCTGCAGGGTTGTCTGCCGGTCTTTTTCTCGTTACAATGCCCCATGAGATTCCCTCTGTCACTGCGTTGCTTTCTGCGCTCTATCTGGGCTGTGTCCCTCTCGGGCTCTCTTTTTTTCTCTGGAATCGTGCCATGAGTGGCGGGAATCTCGTTATAATCGGTTTTCTCAGCTATCTTACCCCCCCGCTTGCTGTACTGCTTGTGGCGATCATACATAAAGAACCCGTTTCAGGGCAGGTTATCCTTGGTATGTTTGTCATTCTGGCTGCTGCTCTGGTTGGTAGAGCCTTTTTGAAACAGGAAGAGTAATGACTCAGACGACATCTATTACAACTGGTTTGTCAATCGGCTGCACCGTTGCCTGAAAGATAGTCTGTGATGCGCTTGCGGTATTCAACGATATCTTTACGGAGTGAGGAAAAATCCGCCATTTTCTCATCGACCTTGGAGATATGGCTGTCAAGAATTTCAATGAGTTTTGGGGTGATAGTGGCGAAGTTTTTCTTGTTGATATCAAATATATCAGAGAGTTTTTCCATCTCTTTCAGGGGAATCCCCAGGTTTTTCAGTTTCAGAATGAATTTCAGGCGCATGATATCGTCTTTATTGTAACTTCTGGTACCACCGCCTGGACGTTCAGTTTTGCCCATAAGGCCTATTTCTTCATAATATCGGATTGTGCGGGTTGTTATCCCCAGGCTTTTAGCCAGTGCCCCTATCTG
>JAUVON010000277.1 GCA_030599175.1 Desulfobulbaceae bacterium
AGGGAATCTATTTCACCCTTGGTTCGGGAATATGCTTCTGGCTGCTCGCTCTTTTTGCAACCGAACCGCTTTTCGCCTTCGCTGGACATCCTCAAGATGTCCAGGAGCTTGAACGAATCTATTTTTCCATACTCTGTAAAGGTGCGGTTTTCAGTGTGGCAACTGTGACACTTTCGACTTTTTTTACCGGTCGCGGGCTTACCCGCCCGGTAATGCTCATCACTTTTCTCGGTGTTATAATCAATATCCCCCTCGACTATGCCCTGATTTTCGGCTACGGAATCTTTCCGGAACTGGGCATAAAGGGTGCAGCCATTGCAACAGTCAATGCATGGATAATTGAGGTTGTCTGCCTGGCTCTTTTGATATTTCGCCACAAGAACAACCTCCGTTTTGGAGTTTTTACCGGATATCAGTTTGATCGCAAAATATTCTCAGGGTTAATGCGATATGGTATTCCAGGAGCACTCCAGTTTACTCTGGATATTTTTGCCTTCACTCTCTTTGTCCTTATCGTCGGACGGATAGGCAAGCTCGAACTGGCCGCAACAAATATTGTGATCTCAATAAATTCTCTGGCTTTTATGCCTTCCATGGGGGTGTCACAGGGAATCAGTGTTCTCGTGGGCCAGGCACTGGGAAGAAACAAACCCCAACAGGCTGCCCGCTATGTCTGGAGTGGCATACATTTGCTTACAGCATACATTGTCTGCCTCGATCTACTCTTCATCTTTGCCCCTGATCTAGTGCTCGGCCCCTTTATCTCTGCTCAACAGACTAGTGGTGACCAGGAAATCATCCTGGAACTCGGCAGAAAACTTCTCCATATTATTGCAGCATATCTTCTTTTCGATGGTTTATATATGGTGTTCAGCGGCGCACTCAGGGGAGCAGGTGATACCCGCTTTATGATGAAAGCTATCGCACTGATATCCATGAGCTGTTTTGTGCTGCCGGTATATATCGGAGTCCAGTTTTTTCAGATAGATATCATTACTGCGTGGTTATGGGTGGTGCTGTTCATCGTTCTTCTTTTCTGTGTCTCGGCCTGGCGATATAGAGTGGGGCTCTGGAAAGAAATGCTGGTGATAGAAACTGAAGAAACCAAATGATGGTGGTATTATTTGAAAGCTTATTCACCTGTCACTACAGCCCGTTTAAGCTTCCGAACAAAGAAAAGCGCCATACACAGCATCATAAGAAGCGTGAGCAGAAACATCTGCCAGCCAAACTGAAAAAAAACCACACCCGGTAACACGGAACCAAGAGTACCTCCGGTATAATAGGAGGAGATATAAAAACCGTTTGCTATGGCCTTGTTCTCTTCTGCAAGCTTATTGGCAAACCCTGATAAAAGTGAATGGGCCATAAAGAGCCCGGTACAAAAGATAAACATTGCAACAAACATAACCGCGTAATTTTCAACCATAAAAATTAATGTTCCCAGGAAAAAAATTCCAATTCCTGCGCGTATGGCGTCCGGCTCATTGCCAAAAAATCGGATTATGGCCCGGCTGTTTAAAGAGACAAAAATCCCCATACTGTAGCCGAGGTAAAGCAGACCGATTCCAGATTCACCGGATGCCGGATTCATCTGTTTTAATTCAAAGGGTAAAAAATTCATCAGAGCCGCAAAAACAAAAAACAGACAGAAAATCGCCGAATAAAGCCAGAAAAACTCTCTTGACCGCAGCAAACCGACAATCTCAATAAACGTTGGTTTTGCATATTTCATCTTGATGTCTCTTGCCATATCCCGCAAAAAATAGGAGGTCAGTAACAGGAGAAAGCCAAGAAGAATAAAGAAAAACCTCCAGCCAAAGAGATCGGTAAAAAAAGCTGACAAAAATCGACCAAGAAAACCGCCCACAATTGTGGCGGCAATATAGCTGGCAATGGCATGCTGAACTTTTTCCCTGCTGGAGGTATATGATATATAACTCATCAGGGAGGTGAGAATTGCCGGAATCATCAATCCCTGAACAGCCCGGATAGCAAGGAGCAACAGATAGTTATCTGCAATGGCAAAAAGCAACTCCAATATGCCAAGGATAAAGAGAGCCCACCTGACCATAACCTTTGCTGAAAAAGACTCCAGCAGATAGCCGTAAAAGAGCGGCGCAAAGCCAAGAGGTGCCATCATCAGGGTTGTAAAAAGGATGGCCTGGAAATTACTGAGTTGAAATTCGCTTTGAAATACAGGCTGAATGGGTTGAGCGGCGTACAACGAGCAAATGGTGATACCAGTCGCAAAATAGATTATCTTAATTGAGGGAGTGACCATATTTGCTCAGATAGCTCCGGTAACTTAAAAATGATAAAATCGTAAAAAGTCCCTTGCCACGTCATTCCCGCGCAGGCGGGAATCCAGAACGTACTGAAATAACTAGATGGCGAATAATTTGGCTTTTTGCGACACCATAAAGAATAATTCTTGACGAGTACCATTACCCACGACAAGTATGCCAAAAGCAGTATCTAACATGCAAACACTAGAGAATACAGATGTCACAAACGCCGGGAGTGTTAATTCATAAAGATTACTTCAATGACCACCTGGTGGAAATCAGAGACAGTGGTGATTATCGCACTCTTTACTTTCCCACGGGTATAGTGCAGAGCAGGATATCGCTTTCCAATCCCCATAGGTTGGTTCTGCGATATACCCAGTATATGCTTCTTGCATTGCTGATCCAACCGAAGCCGGAGAATATCCTGGTCATTGGTATTGGCTCAGGCTCATTTGTTCGTTTCTTCCACCACCACTTTCCCCGATGCCATATAGACGCTGTTGACTATTCCAAGCATATAATTAATATGGCGAGAGGCTATTTCCAGCTGCCGGAAAACAGTAAGATAATCGTCCACTGTGACGATGGCTATCGATTTTTAAAAAATTACAGCGATGCTCCCTATGACATTATCCTTATCGATGCCTTCGACGATCAGGGGATGGCACCGACAATCTACTCAGATCAGTTCTTCCGGTTATGTGCAGACAATTTGAACCAAAATGGCGTGGTCAGCTGCAATATCTGGAGCAATGATAAAACCCAGCTTCAACAGATAAAAACTCTGCTTGCAGCCCATTTTGCAGACCAACTTTTCCTGGCAGTACCTGATCGGGGCAACAGAGTCGTCCTCTCCCTCCCGGGCCGGGTTCCCTGGCCAGATATCTGCCTGAAGAAAAAAGAGTTGAAACAATTGGGCAGACAGTTCGATCTCAACTTCAAGGAAATTGTCAGGGTAACGAGGCAGAATAATATGACACTTACCAAAAGGATTGCATCACTTATGTCATAGCCCTCAAAAAAAATGCCCATAATGCAGCTTGAATGCAAGAGGTTAAAATGATCAACCTGGCAAGTGATCCTCTGTGTTATATTGTGAAAGTACACTGGGAGGTTAAATGAAAACAATTGGTCTTTTGGGTGGTATGAGTTGGGAAAGTACGGTTGGCTATTATCGTGCAATTAACGAGGGGGTTAAAAATAGACTTGGAGGTTTACATTCTGCGAAGATTGCTTTGTATAGTGTCGATTTCGAACCCATAGAAAAACTACAACATGCGGGCGACTGGAAAGGGACAGCAACAATACTCGCTGAGGCGGCTCGAAGTATAGAGTCTGCTGGTGCTGATTTTTTACTTATCTGCACAAACACAATGCACAAGGTTGCCCCAGAAATCGAAAAATCAATAAAAATCCCATTGCTTCATATTGCAGATGCAACGGCAGAAGTACTTGTAAATGAGGGTATTAAGACTGTAGGTTTGCTGGGCACAGCCTTCACGATGGAAGAGGATTTCTACAAGGGTCGGTTAAACGAAAACTATGACCTCAATGTCCTTGTTCCAGAAAATGAAGACAGGCAAGTAGTCCACAATATTATTTACCAGGAACTCTGTTTAGGGAAAACTGAATCCAATTCGAAAACAGAATATCTGCGTATCATTGATTCTCTAGCCAATCAAGGTGCTGAGGCTGTCATTCTCGGCTGCACCGAAATTGGGATGTTGGTAAATCAAGGTGACACAAAGGTAAGGCTGTTAGATACCACAGCAATTCATGCAGAAAAGGCAGTGGAATATGCAATATAACAAGGCATAAATGAGAATTTTTACTCTAAATAGAGGCGCTCGAT
>JAUVON010000035.1 GCA_030599175.1 Desulfobulbaceae bacterium
GGAAAGTCTCAGGCCGGTTTTGATTGAGAGAGGAATACAGTTTCAGGCGGATGCATCGATACTTATTCGCATGGGAAACACCCATGTGATTTGTGGCGTATCGGTGGAGGAAAAGGTTCCGCCATTTTTAAAGGATAGTGGACAGGGATGGATTACAGCCGAGTATGGCATGCTGCCCTGTGCTACAGACAGCAGATATCGACGGGAGACCAATGGTAGATCCGGAAGGACTATGGAGATCCAGCGGCTGATTGGCCGAAGTTTGCGGATGATGGTTGATCTACGGGCAATCGGAGAGAGGACACTGCGGGTGGATTGCGATGTTCTGAATGCGGATGGTGGAACCAGGACGGCAAGTATCACCGGAGCTGCCCTTGCTCTAAGAGATGCTCTGAGAAAACTCGTGGCTGAGGGGAAACTTGAAAAGATGGTGGAGATCAAGCCTGTTGCCGCAATTTCTGCAGGGATCAAAGACGGCGTAGTTTTGCTTGATCTTGATTATATGGAGGATTCTTCCGCAGAAACGGATGCAAATTTTGTTATGTCGATGGACGGCGGGTGGATCGAAATTCAGTCCACAGCAGAAGGTAAACCGTTTAGTGATGAAGCCTTTCTGGCAATGACTAAACTTGCAAGAAAAGGTATTAGAGAACTTTTTGAGCTGTGGAAAGAAGGCGAACAGTGAAGTGATAGCGTCGTAATAAGAGTCAGGGACTGAAAAGAGGGCTAAATTAAATATGTTTAAGGCATTTTTTAAAAGCAGGGACTGGTTTTTCTGGGCTTACGGCGGTGCTGTTATATTACTGTTTGCCCTGTTTATTCAGGTAGAACTGACGGTGAAGATCAATGAGTGGTACGGTGGTTTTTATAATATTCTGCAAAAGGCAACTGAGCATGAGGTGAGTGAACTCTGGCTGGAGATGGAAAAATTTGCCAGGATTGCCTTTCCCTATGTACTTATTGCAACAATGACCTCATATTTTACGCGGATTTATGCCTTTAAATGGCGGGAGGCCATGACATTCTCTTACGTTGACAAGTGGCAGAAGGTGGATGAGGAGGTTGAGGGTGCAAGTCAGCGTCTACAGGAGGATATCTATCGGTTTGCCAGAATCTTTGAAAGTCTCGGCCTGCAGGTCATCAGGGCGATCATGACTCTGCTCGCTTTTCTCCCCATTCTCTGGGGGTTGAGCAAAGGGGTGGATATAAAAATAATCAAGGATATTCCGGGTAGCCTGGTGTGGGTGGCTCTTGTTGTCTCTCTCGGCGGCTTGCTTATTTCATGGTTTGTGGGCATCAAACTGCCGGGACTTGAATATAATAACCAGAAAGTTGAAGCTGCCTTCCGCAAAGAACTTGTTTATGCCGAGGATGATAAAATCAATTACGGTAAGACCGAAACTCTGGTGGAATTGTTCACCGGTCTGAAATTCAATTATAACAGGTTATTTCTGCACTACGGATATTTTGATATCTGGGTCAATTTCTTTGAACAGCTGATGGTTATTGTACCTTACCTTATTATGGGTCCGGGACTTTTTACCGGTTTGATTACCCTGGGTGTGCTGGTGCAGGTATCCAATGCTTTTAGCAAGGTTCGGGAATCATTTTCAATCTTTATTGCTAACTGGACAACAATTACCGAGCTTCGTTCAATCCATAAGCGTCTAAGAGAGTTTGAGCATAATATAGGTTATTAAACATCATCTTCACTCAACTGCTTAACCTGGCTGAGCGCATCATCAAGTTTTGCCTGTTCTTTCGCCGTCTTGCGAAAGGATTTTTCGGCAGTTTCTTGTGCCTCGGTCAATTGTTCGTTAAGTTCTTTCCTGGCTGTTTCATCGAGAGAAGCTGATTTTTTGTCCAACTTCTTCTCAAGAGATGTCACTTGCTGTTGATGTTTTTTATACTGTTTATCTACTTTGGCTGCTCGTTTTTCCACCTCATGAAGGTTGTCCAGAGCCTGGGCAAGTTCACCGGCACCACCCTCTTCAGGTTCAGCATCGAGATCGATATCTTTTGCGGCCATAACCATTGCCGTTGGAGGAAGATGGGTCAGAACCCTTTCAAGACTGTATCCTTGCGTATCGGTAAGCATTGACCGTTGTATTCTGAATGGCAGAAATACTATAGTTGAAGAGGATGACTCGGCTATCACGGTCTCCGGTGATGTGTCGGAGACCAATACAGCTTCTGCGGGAATTCGGACATCATCGAGCTGCTGTTCAAGTTGCTCGATACTCTTTGAAGGATCTGCAGCTTCTTCTACGGTTAACAATCTGATGGAAGCGTTAGCCCATAGTTCAGTTCGGGTCATCAGGTAGGCAAGCAGCAGCATAAGCCGGCTGCTTGCATCATTGGACCACCAGACATCAATGACCCGATATTTTTTGTCAGGATCATCGATATGACCGGAGCGTAAAGGGTTAATATGGAAGACAACAAGGTTATAGCCCTTGCGAAAAGCAACGCGGAGGTTGTGACCGAATTTCATAGCAATAAGCCCTGGAAATGAGGTCATTGTCTCTCCGTACCAGTTGCTGAGAATCATATTCCCTTTCAATGGGCCGACTCCGTATCCCTGCAGGAGAACCGGTAGAGCAGTGGAAAAGTCAGGACCGGAAACGATCAGGGGGAAAATGTTGAGTTTGGCTTCATGTATACGGCTTGTTAACCCTTTAAGAGCGTCTTCTTTTTTTCTTAAAACATGTGGTTCATACCCTTCAACGATCTCCACGGCACTGATAAATCCGCTGTGTCCACCAATCCAGCTGCCAAACTGTAAGAGTGCTGCTCTTCGCTCATCGTCTCTTGTGAAAATAAGGATATGGGGCCTCCAGTCGCGGTCATGTTCCGGTTCTTCCTGTACTGTCAGCAGCTGCTTTCTGATTACCTGCATGGCGTGGGAACGGCTGCTGTCTGCCCATCTGGATGGAACTGCCTTGCCTTTCACATACTGATAAATGGCAGCAAGGATTGCCGCGGCCACAAGTCCGTACTCGAGATCAAGGGCAAAAATGATAAACACACAGAACAGGCAGCCCAACAGGCTTAAGTATTTATTGAACCATTTGAATCGGGGGCGGAACGAGGGACTTTCTGAATGGGCCTCATACCATGTGGCATAGTTGAGCAGGCCGTAGGAGATAAGAAAGAACATCGATACGATTCTTGCTACTATATTTAAATGGCCGAACATGATGATGATGAAAGCTATGGTTCCTGTGAGAAGTATGGCACGGCGCGGGTTATTGGTGGAACCATCCCCCTTGGCAAAAGGATTGAGGAGTGGGAATATTTTATCGGATGCCAGGGATTGAAGGATACGCGGGCCGCCAAGAAAAGAGGCCATAGCTGAGGAGAGAGTGGCCGCAATGACTCCGGCATCAATTAAAAAATCGTAACGGGAAACGTGTTTGATCGCCTGGTAGTCTGCAGCAAGGGTCTCATTGGGCACAACTCCTGCGAAGACGATTACCACCGCGAAATAGATGACGATGGATAAGCCCACAGCCAGGAACGTTCCCAGGGGCAGGCTCTTGCCGGGATCTTTGAGATCACCGGACATGCTGACTCCCTGGGTGAAACCGGTCACAGCAGGGAAGAAAATACCAAAAACAATCCAGAAGGGTTGTGGTTCTCCAGGCGGAGACCAGTTGGCAAGAAACATCTCACCCTGCCACTGTGGAATACCGCCGAAAAAGAAAGAAAACAGTGCACAAACAAGTAATGCCATGACCAGATATTGGAAACGGGTTGCCCAGTCGGATCCGAGCCAGGCCAGAATAAAGACAGCACTGACTGCCAAAAGGGCAATAAGCCTTGCTGAAAAGAAAGATTCAGGGCCGATTATTGCTGTCAGCGCTTCGGCAAAACCTATACAGTAAAAGGCTACTGATACCGACTGTGCCATGTAGAGAACGAGGCCGATAGCACCACCGAATTCAACCCCCAGGGTTCTGGAGATAAGATAGTAGTCACCGCCCCCCTTTACCTTGAGGTTGGTGGCAATAGCGGCCAGTGACTGGCTGGTGAGAATGGTAATAACATTGGCTACAGCAATAATAATGAAAGCTCTTCGAACTCCTCCGCTGCCGGTTACATAACCAAGTCTGAGAAAGAGAATGATCCCCAGAATGGTGAGGATGCTTGGAGTGAAAACTCCCGCAAATGTTCCAAGACTCCCGCTTTTCTCCTGTGCATTATTTTTCTTGTCCACTTCTAGAGGTTCTGAAACAGGGGCCATTTCTCTTTGTTCTCCCTGGATGTACTTATGCTTGTTTGTAATTTTTCCCCAGCCACTTTGGCGGCCTGCCGCTGAGAAGTTTAATCCAGCCCGTAAGCTTTCGATCTTTACTCTTGTGGCCAAGGTTGATAAGGATCAGCGCAAAAATCATCAGAGGGAAGGGTGCAACCTGAAAGATCTGGGCCGGGATAGTAGTGAAATAGTCCTGGAAGTAGATGCCGAGAAGTTGCAGCAGGCCGAAAAAATAGGCACCTGCTGCGACTCTGACCGGGTTCCAGCCACCGAAGATAACGAGTGCAAGGGCAATCCAGCCGATGCCTTCGCATCCCTGGGGGTGACCCCATCCCGGTTTTACAGCCAGCGAGAAGGCACCTCCGGCAAGACCAACCAAGCTGCTTCCAAGGATGGTATAGATAATTTGTACCCTGAGCGGATTAATTCCTCTTGCCCAGCACCCATCAGGGTTTTCCCCCGCGCTGCGAAGTATGAGTCCCTGCCTGGTGCGGTAAAGGAAGTAGTAGCAGCCGGGGATGGCAAGCAAGCTTAGATAAACTATTAAGGAGTGAGAAAAGAACGCTTCACCGAGAAAAGGGATTTTGGACAGAATTGGGATCGGCAGGGTTTCCAGCTGCGGCCCCTGTTGTCTGGCATAGGGATTGCCGAGGAAATAGGCGAGATCTCTGCAGAGAAAGGTTAAAGCAAACCCGACTGCCACCTGAGACTGGCCCAGCCGGACACCGATTACGGCAAGGACAGCTCCAACGGTTGCACCGGTGGCTGCGGCTGCGATGAATCCAAACAGTGCTGACTGGCTTTCACTGGCAATGACGAAACCACTCATTGCACCAAGCAGGATTGTTCCGTCAAGGGAGAGGTTTACAACTCCTGCTTTTTCGGTCAGGGTTTCCCCCAGGGCTGCGAGTACCAGGGGAGCAGCCATTACCAATATGGCCGCCACAAGTGAAGGAATTGAAATTTCCATCAGTGACCTCTGCTTTTACGTTGTTGTAATCCGTATACAAGCAGACCACTTAACACAAGGGCTCCCTGGATAACTCCGGAAAGGGAGGAGTCTATCTGCAGTGTGATGGGGAGCTGAATCGAGCCTGCTGCCAGGCAGGCAAACAAAAGGCAGATAATCGGCACCGGGGTCACTTTGTAGCCAGCAAGCATCACAACCAGTAATGCCAGATACCCATAACTACTGGATATGGATGGAATCAGCCGATGATAGACGCAGCTGACCTGGACTCCTCCGGCAAGACCGGCAAGCCCACCTCCAATACTCATTGCCGTAAAACCGACCAGATCAGGACGAATTCCGAAAAGTCGCGCTGCCTGCGGGTTAAAACCGGCGGCTTTGATCTTCAGGCCGAACCGGGTTGCATTCAGGATCATACCTGTAAGAAGAAAGACGATAACCACCAGAACGATTGCAGCAGGTGCAACCCGCCAGCCGGGAGGAATCCACATCCAGAGTTCCCTGGGAAAGAGGTCGGTGCCACTCATTGAAGCCATTCCAGCCCTTTTCCAGGGTCCGAGAATGAGCCAGAGAACAACTCCCTGAGCGACAAAATTCAGGCCCAGGCCTCCGAAAATTTCATTGACTCCGCCCCTGGTTTTTAAAAGTCCCGCCAAAGCCCCCCATAGACCTCCTGCCAGAAAACTGGTGAACAGGGCAAAAGATAGGAGTGCGGCGGGCGGCAACCCTGTATTGTCGAGCCGGAGAACGAGAGTAGCGCCTATCGCACCGCAAATAACCTGTCCTTCCACGCCGATATTCCAGAGTCCCGCGCGGAAGGTGAAGAGCAGACCGCAGGAGCAGAGCAGGAGAGGAATCCATATTGTAAGGACATGGTTGAACTTCAACCATGAAAAAATTGACCCCTTTGTCAGGGTTATACCAATTGTCAGGGGAGATATGCCAAGAAGTATAAGGAGCAGGCTGACTGCGCCAAGCGCCAGTACGGTTATCATAACGATACGCCGTAGTTGCAGAATAATGCTCATTGCTTCTGACTATCCTCTCCGGTAACAGCTCTTGAAAGCTGTTGGTAGTCTGTTGCTTTCGTCTGTGTATCAAGTGTGATAGAACCGTTGTAAAAGACCAGAATGCGGGTTGACTGCTCCATAATCTCTTCAAGATCAGGAGATGCAAAGATGATAGCCTCTTCAGCCCCTAACCGGGAATGCAGATGTTTCCATGTCCAGGCCGCCGACTGTACATCCAGGCCCCGGGTTGGATTTTCCATAAGAATCAGCTGTATATCGGCAGAGATGAGAGAGAGCAGTAATCGCTGCAGATTGCCACCCGACAGGTTTTCAATTTCAGTTTCTGGAGTTCCCTTGATACTGTAAGTTTTTATGGCATCTCTGGTTTTTGCAAGCCCGCTTTTTGAGGTGATAATCGGTCCACTTTCTTTTGACAGGATGTGGTGCTCTCTGATGGTCAGGCCGGGGATAAGACCTTCTGCAAGCCGGTCAGCCGGGATAAAGGCACGGGTTTTCACTTCCAGCAAATGGGAGATACTGCCCGAATCAGGTTGCAGTAAGCCAAATGCTGACTTGAGGAACACTGACTGGCCGCTTCCGTCAACACCGGCGAGTCCCACCACCTCTCCCGATCTGATGGTTGTTGAGACTGAATTTAGTCCTGATCTGCCTGTTTTTGAGGAGATTTTGTGAAAATTCAGCAGCGGTTCACCGGCAATATGTTTTATTGCCGGAGGCTGACTTACTGGGAGAATGTCGAACATGGCATGGAGCATCTTTTCACGGTCAAATGGACATTTCTGGTAACCTGCAATTTTACCATGACGCAGAACCGTCACCTCATCGCAGAGCAGCTCAATTTCTTCGAGCTTATGGGAGACAAGGAGGATTGCCGCCCCATCATCCTTAAGACTTCGCAATGCGTTAAAGAGAAGTTCCTGTTGTTTCTCGGAAATACCACTGGTGGGTTCATCGAGGATGAGTATTTTCGCCCCGTCCCGAATCAACCGCATTAACTCAAGTTGTTGACGTTCTCCTATGGTAAGCTCTTCTACCTTGTTCTCAGGATTGAGGTTAAAACTAAAATTATTGCATAACTTCGCCAGGATGGTTCTCTGATTTCCCGGCGAAAAGTCTGTGCCCCCAGCCATAAAATTGTCAAGTACCGACAGCTGAGGAAAATCCAGCGGTTCCTGGTAAAGCATGCCGATACCAATCTCTCTGGCATCTTTAGGGCTATTCAGGTCAATATTTTCGGAATGGAAAAAAAAATCTCCGCCACTTTTACGGATAAAGCCGGTTAAGATCTTCATCAAGGTGGATTTACCCGCACCATTTTCCCCAATTATTCCATGAATGGAACCGGGATTTACCTTCAAGCTGACCCTGTGGAGGGCTTGAACCCTGCCAAAGTTTTTGCTGATTTCTGCGAGTTCGATCATTAAACTAAAGAAGGTGAGGCCCTCAACCCAAAAGATTCGCTATCTCACCACAGAGAGCACAGAGAAAAAGCATTTATTTTTCTCTCCTCTGTGTTCTTTGTGAACTCTGTGGTTTAAGTTTCTGGAAGTCTACGCTTATCGGTTGTTTTTTTATGATAAGAAATTTACAGCAACGAAGCAGGTAAGCGAGCCTCTGAGACTCCGGATGAAGAATTTTCGAAGTCTACACTATCTACGACGCCATCATTACTTAGAGGCTCCTGCCATCCCCTCAAGCAGTTGTGGAAGATTCCAGATTTGATCGTCTGTTGCAGTCACTTTATCCTTAAGAAAGACTGTTCCATCCTGGAAATTAAGCGGTCCGGTAAAGAGGTTAAGGGTGCCATCAGCCAAAGATGCTTGAAAATCAGCCAATCCTTTTTGGGCTTTTTCGCCCAGTGCATCACCTGCTTTAAAACCGATCGATGATGTTTCCTGGTTGTTTATTGATTTCCAGTCCGGATTCAACCAGAGGAATTCCTGCTTCCACTTGCCGGCCATGGCGCTACCTATCATCTGTGTATAGCCTGGTACCCAGTTGAAGTATGGCACTCCAAGGCAAGCCTCGGGTGACGCAGCGCAGGCTCCGATATAATCATATGGGATAGCCCACACATTTTTGCCTTCTTTTCGCTTCTGTCCAGCAACCACCAGGGCTTCAGTAGTATCGATGCCGGATATAATTACATCATAGCCGGAATTTATAAAGCTGTTTGTGACCAGAGTCGGATCAGAGGTGACCCCGGGGATATTGAACCAGAAACCGATCCAGGAAACTTTAAATTTCAGATCTGCAGCATCTTTTTTTCGTATCTTAGTCCAGGCGTAGCGGGCACCAAGGTAGGCGGCGGCTGTGAGACGTCTGGTCTCTGCATTGATCAGTGGGCCGAGGTAACCAATTTTCCCGGTTTTGGAACTCATTGCCGCTGTGAAGCCAGCCATCATTTTACCGTATTCCATACGGCCCATCAGGTTACTGAGGTTTGCCCCGGCTTTGCCTGTGACGACATCATCACCGGAGATATGGATAAATTTTATATCGGGGTGTGTCATTGCTGCCTCACGCATCCCGTCTTTCATATCATCAGAATTGCCGATGATAAGCTTGGCGCCTTTGGAAACGAGATCATCAACCAGCATGGGGACGGTTATCCCGGGTCGATCTGCAGGATTGACTTTATCAATGTAGATCATTTTGGTTCCCGGCAGTACTTTTTCCATCTCCTGTCCTGCTTCAAAATGGGCCTGGCTCCAGCCATGATCATTGGCGGGGCCGACCATTAAAAGTCCGAACGGGTATGTTGATTCTGCACTAAATGAACTGCTCAGAGGAAACATCAGAAAGCAGAGGATTACCAGTGATTGAAATAAAAAGATGAGATTTTTCATATTACATACTCCTTTAATTGGATTTGAAAGTGAGATCTTGTGTTGGAACCATAAACAATATTTAATAGAGATTCACTGAAAAATCGCGATAAAGGGTTGATGGGTTTTGCAGAGAAGCAGGTGGCAAAATATGAACAGCCTGCTATGATGTGGAACGTGATTCTAGATCCCAAACCGGAGCACCAAAATGAGAAAAAAAATTTCAGATCTATTCTGCTTAAGGGAAAATAATGAATGAGATTGTACTGATTAATATAACCGGCAGGGATAGAAAGGGGTTGGATTCAAAATTTATTTCTATCCTGGCTGAATATGATGTCAGTGTACTTGATATCGGCCAGGCGGTTATCCATGAACATATTTCTCTGGGTATTCTTGCTGAAATCCCTGTTAAGGAGAACTTTGCAGCCCTGTACAAAGATATTCTGTATGCAGGGCATAAGATGGACCTCTCTATTGAAATAAAACCTGTTGGGGGGGAGCAATATGAGAAATGGGTTGAAGCAAGGGGGAAAGAGAGGAGGATTATTACTCTCTTGGGGAAAAAGCTCACTGCCGACCAAATTGCCAGAGTTGCCACAGTGATTTTTGAGAACAACTTGAATATTGATAATATCACCAGGCTTTCCGGAAGGTTTTCCATCATCAACCCTCAGGCTAAACTGCGGGCGAGTATACAGATGATAGTGAGCGGTAAACCCAATAATGTCAAAGATATGCGGGCAAAGTTTATGCAGATTTCCCGACAGACAGGTATTGATATTTCCTTCCATGTTGAAAATATCTATAGTGGAAACAGGAAGCTCGTCGCTTTTGATATGGACTCCACCCTTATCCATGCTGAAGTTATTAATGAACTCGCAAAACTGGCAGGAGTTGGGGAGCAGGTCGAAGCCATAACCGAATCGGCTATGCGGGGTGAGATTGATTTCAAGGAAAGCTTTAGAAAACGGGTGGCTCTTCTTAAAGGGTTAAAAGTATCCGAGTTGGAAAGTTTAACTCTGACTCTGCCGCTGTCTGAAGGGGCAGAGCTGGTTTGCAGAACTCTGAAAGGACTGGGTTACAAGCTTGCCATTCTCTCCGGTGGTTTTACCTTTGTGGGAGATCATCTGAAGGAAAAACTTGGCTTTGACTATGTGTATGCCAATGAGCTTGATGTCTTAAATGGTAAAGTAACAGGTGAAGTTTGTGGTGAAATTATAGATGGAGAGAAGAAAGCTGAACTGTTAAAAGAAATTGCCGAGCGGGAAAATATAACCCTGGCACAGACTATCGCGGTGGGAGATGGGGCAAACGATTTACCGATGATCAGCTGCGCCGGGTTGGGAGTGGCGTTTCATGCCAAACCTATTGTCAGGGAACGTGCCGGCAACGCCATTTCAACCGTTGGTCTTGATGGCCTGCTTTATCTGCTCGGCATCCATGAGAGGGAAATTAATCAGGAAATGGTGGGGGAATCGTGATCACTTCTTCTCAAGTATTTCTATTATCTCAAAACATTTGCGATAAGCTCTCTGCATGAGCTTTTCAGCCTCTGCCAGTTTCTTTTTTCTAAAATTTTCATTTTTAATATCCTGCATGTTTATAAGAACATTCTGGTAGGCTCCCCATATACCGGTCTCAAGAGCTTTGGCGCCGACCTGGGTATCTGATCTGGAGGCGGGGTTGCCGTATCTGGCTACTTCGATGAGAGCGTCCCAACCCTTATCGCCAAGTTGCATGGTGGACAAGGGAACATTGATTGCTGTTTGCAATCCTGCCTGCATCTTTGCAGTACGTGTCTGTTGTTCGGCTTTTGTTTCCTTTGGCATCCGCAGTCCTTCCATATACTCATTGAAAGCTGAGGTGTCGGCATCAATCATCGGAATTAACTGCCGGGTGAGTTCATGAAGTGTCGGTATGACCTTCATCATATGCGGTTGAACGTCCTCAAATCTTCTTACTCCATGGGTTAACTTTGCAACCATGGCACCAAGTCCGATTCCCACGGCAGCGATTGCAGCGGATGCTGAACCTCCACCGGGTGCAGAGGAACGGGATCCAACCTCTTCAATGAAACCCCGGACGGAAAGAGTGGCAAGAGGCTCTTCAGGTTCTTCCTTAACAATGTATTCTATAATCCTCTTTTCTGGTACAAATGGGGATATGGAATTAAGGCCCAGACGTTCGATTACCAGCCTGATCTTTTGCTCTTCCTCATAGATAAAAAGGTTCTCTTTTTCTATATAGTATTCAGCGGCCAGAAGAAGAGATTCCAGTGGAACAATTCCTACTATCTCAGAGCCGGTGACAGCAAGCTGCAGGGATTTGGCCTCTTTTTTCACTTCTTCGAACAGGATATGAATGGGAGTAACCCGGTAATTATTGAGATTAACTGTTACCTGGGCCATGTTATACTCATTAACAAACCAGCCCATTCCCTTAACGTCCATCAACCGACCAGGGTCATCCGGTCCCCTGCCGGCTTCCCGCAGGTTCAAAGCTATACGGTGTGCCTGGTTGGGAGTGCCTAAGAGATTGACATTGTAGGCGATAAGGAACATGCGTGCGCCTGTAGCTGTTGCCCCCCATGAAGGCACGAATTCGTCAGGGCCAAAATCGGGTTTCCATTTTGGATCTTTAAGTTTTTCCTGCAGCCCTTCGTATTCTCCTTCCCGCACATCGGGAAGTCTGCGGCGATAGTCATCCTCAGCTGCCTCTTCATAAAGATAAAACGGCACTGCCAGTTCTTCTGCTGCTCTTTTGGCAAAACGTCTGGCGATATCAACACATTCGTCCATGGTTACCCCGGTTACCGGGATAAACGGGCAGACATCCATGGCACCAAAGCGCGGGTGTTCGCCATTGTGGGCACACATGTCGATTCGCTCTTTTGCCACCCTGGCTGCAGCAAGGGCCCCTTCAACTACACTTTTCGGATCACCGACAAAAGTATAGACAGTTCTGTTGGTTGAACGGCCCGGATCCACATCGAGAAGGGTGCAGCCATCAGTTTTTTTAATCGCATCACCAATAGCTGTTATCACTTCCTGCTTTCTACCCTCAGAAAAATTAGGTACACATTCAACAATTTGTTTCATATTTTTCATCCGTCACTTTTTCTCAGGAAACTTTCTCACCATGTTTATATACATCGATAACAGGTGACACTCCGGCATGGTAACCAAGAATTGCAGGAGATTCACCGTCAAGCAGGAGGAAATCCGCCTGCTTTCCTTTTTCCAGGCTTCCGGCCTTTTTCGCCATGCCGATACTATAAGCAGAATTCAGGGTTGCTGCGGTTAAAGCTTCTGCCGGGGACATATTCATATTTAAAATGGCCAGCCCAATAATAAAGGGCATCGATTCGGTATAACTTGAGCCGGGATTGCAGTCTGTGGCCAGGGCAACAGGGAGATTACTCTCAATCATCCGGCGTGCTCTGGCGTAGGGTTTTCTTAGACTGTAGGCAGTGGCAGGGAGCAGGTTGGCGATCACTCCAGCCTGGGCCATTTTAATGATGTTTTCATCGTTTGCAGCTAGCAGATGATCGGCTGAAATTGCACCAAGTTCTGCAGCAAGCGCTGCTCCGCCAAGATCATGCACTTCATCCGCATGAATCTTGACCTCCATGCCAAGTTTTTTTGCAGCCTGAAGCAACCGTCGACCCTGCTCAATGGTAAAGACACCTTCCTCACAAAAAATATCGCAATGGCTGGCAATGTTCTGTTTATGTACGGAGGGCAGCATTTCGTTGATGATTAGATCGAGAAACTCATCCGGCTTTTCTTTATAGTGCGGGGGGATTGCATGGGCTCCAAGAAATGTTGCTACGATATCCTGGGGACTGGTTCTGGAAACCCGGTCAATAGCATGCAGCATCTTAAGTTCATTTTTTGTATCAAGGCCATAGCCGCTTTTGATTTCAAGGGTGGTTGTGCCAAAGGATAGAGCTGTCAGAGCATGCTTCAGACAGTTTTTATAGAGTTCATCTTCTGTTGCCGCATCTACCGACTTTACTGAGGAGAGAATACCGCCACCCTGTTTTAAGATCTCAAGATAGGGAGTTCCCTCAATTCTCATCTGAAATTCGCTTTCCCGTCTTTTGGCAAAGCAGATGTGGGTATGCGGGTCGACAAAACCTGGAACCATGCATCTGGATTGGCAGTCAATCACCTGATCAATGGTGAGTGCTTGACTGGCTGCAAGCACTGCGTTTTCATCTCCGACTCTGTTAATAAGGCCATTTTCAACTAGAAGTGCACCATGGGGGATACTGGTAATCTGGGATTGTGCTTTGCCGCCAGCAGGGCTGCCCCTGTCAACAGGAGTATAGATATGACAATTTTTAAACAATTTTACAGACATTCTCGGACAACCTCTCGGGTTACTTGTTTTTTACAAAAAGCCCTTCCACGGCCTTCTTCACTATAGAATCATCTGTTCGAAACGGAATAGTGATCTGATCACCATTATCATTCGTCTGATTATACTCGACTGCTACCTCCATGGCATTAGGATTTCTGCTCCAGTTGCGGCGGGCAACTCCGCCCATTACATCCCAGGACATTGCTGAACGGAGGATTTCGTCAACCCGCCCGCTGCCGTCCAGAACCATGCCAAACCCGCCATTGATTGCTTTGCCAATCCCGGTTCCACCGCCATTGTGCAAGGCAACCATCGTCATGCCCCGGGAAGCGTTGCCGGCAAAACAGTGGGTGGCCATATCGGCGCAGACATTACTTCCGTCTTTGATGTTAGCAGTCTCGCGAAAAGGAGAATCAGTACCTCCTGGATCATGATGGTCTCTACCCAGCATTACAGATCCGACTTCACCTTTTCTTACCATATCATTAAATTTCAGGGCAATAGCCACACGTCCGCCTGCATCGGAATAGAGTATTCTTGCCTGACTGCCAACAACCAGCATGTTTCTTTTCGCATCCCTGATCCAGATATAATTGTCCCGGTCTTCAGATCGTCGTTTCGGATCAATGCAGGACATTGCAGCCTGATCGGTTTTGTCAAGGTCTTCAGCCTTTCCGCTCAAGCATATCCAGCGAAAAGGACCATAACCATAATCGAAGATAGGCCCCATAATATCTTCAAAATAAGATGGATAGATAAAACCATCTTTAGCATCAATACCGTTTTTAGCAACCTCGATTACTCCGGCATCAAAGACCGCTTTTAGAAATGCGTTGCCATAATCAAAGAAATACGTTCCCTGTTTTGTCAGTTTTTCGATAACTCTGCAGTGTCGGTGCAGACTCTTATCAACGAGACTTTTAAATTTTTCTCTATCGGCAGCAAGCAGTTCTGTTCGTTCCTTAAAGGTCAGCCCCTGGGGACAGTATCCGCCATCGTA
>JAUVON010000198.1 GCA_030599175.1 Desulfobulbaceae bacterium
AAATCATTGGCAATCGTGAAATTAAACGCTATAAAAAGCAGCAGGTTGCCACTCGTCAAGTCAATACGCTTGGTATAATCATTAAGAAAAAAAGTAAACCAGGATACTAATATTATAATTATCACTGGAATCAGTATACGCATGACATAATAATTCAGGTGACGCTTCCCTTGAAAACCCAAAATAAAGCGCGAGGCGTCAATCCCCAGCACACTTTGAGTCATCACCTCCGTCTGCGTATGTTGAAGAATCCACTCCTCCTCACCCAGGCTGTCTCCCAAGCCGCTGGCCTCCTGAACAGGTTTGTATTTGATTTTACTCTCGCCGGGTAATGAATCCAGTTTAATATAGAAGTGTTGCTGATCTAAGGGGAACTGGCTGAAATCAAAATCAGGAGCTTGAAAGGTGGCGGTAAAGCGAGCGATATAACTTACCTTTCCTTTGGAGGCAACTCTGGCAATCCGATTTTGATAGTCCACTCTCCCCTGTAAGTTATAAAAAGAGTGTGCAGGCCACAGTAACCCTCGTTCTTCCATGATGCGAAGAAGGTTTGGAGCATGATACATACGAATAGGACTCTTGTCAGTGGAATCAGCTGCCAATTCAGGTTCATTCCACTCCATTATCAACGTTGCTACCACGCTGAAGTTCTCTGCCTTTTGGTTTATATTTGTAACTTGGTGTACTTTAAGGCTTACCCCCACCTCAATAGGTTTTTCTGCCAAGGCAGGGGTAACAACCAGCAGCAGTAATAAAACGGTGCTGATAGTGAGTCGATAAAGAAGTGAGAGATGAACAATGAAATGTGTAGGCATATATAGGTGTGTCGCGTAATTAAAGTGTTTTTAAAAATCCATCCTGCAAAACTGGTTTTACAAAACCATTAATTCTGATGAACCTCTTATTTTGGAAAAAGAAATTTAATAGTAAACTGCAGATTCCAATCCGGAGCATATTCCTGTCTTTCAGCATTCCAGTAGGCTGTCAATTTGTAATCAACAGGCAACTTGCCATGCTTTACCAGTTTTCCAATTCCACCGCCAAAAGGTACTGTCCACTGATCACCACTGTCGGCCTCCCAATTTGCTGTAATAATTGGTGATGAACTTAGGTACCAGCCATTTTCCATGTTGTAATTGATGAAATATTGAAAAAGAAACTTATTCACATCGGCCGCATAACTTTCACCTGCAAAGGACCATACATTTTGAATTAAAAAGCCGGTCACCCAGTTTCCCGGCATGGTAAGTGCCACAAAAGCCGGACCAGCAGACCATTTATCGCTTGAATAACGGTCTTCAGTGGCTGTGGGCAAGGTCAACGCTCCACCGATACCCCATATCCAGGAAGCGGCTTTTTTAGGGCTTAAGTACGCTGTGTAGGTAATATCAGCAAGCCCGAAAGCACTGCCGGTAATAAGTTCAGTGATAGACCCATTTCCAACATCTATCGAAGAATCAAGCTGTGTATCCTCATTTTGCCCCTCAGAGTATATTGCCGGTACAATAAATCTGTTTATAAGGTTCCAGTCGCCAATGCTGACCGGATAGACAGGTTTCCATGTCAATGCATAGGCGGTCGCATCAGAAGGCCCTATACCAAAATAAACGTTATTTTCAAAAGGTGAACTTATAATGGTACCCAGAGGGTTCTGGGACTGTTTGGCCATGTTCTCTTCGGCAAGAATCAGTTGATGAGAAAACAATAATAGAAAAAGGCTGGATAATAGTATTGTCGCTATTTGATTATTCCTTTTTTTGTATGGCATCTAAGTGTCCTTTTTTTAATAACAACATCGTATGGCACGTCACACACTATAATGTGAAAAGACGTACCATACGGTGTTTATTCGGGTTAAATAAAAGATCTATTTTTGAGGCAAACCAAGCATAAATATTTCAACGATCTTCTTGCTTTCAGGTCTCAGATTTTCAATCCCTTCGTAGGGTATGCCGTGGGTAGCCGGTCTGTCCGGATATTTTTGTTTAAGCGCCATATGACGTTTTATCATGGCGACAAACTGGCCACCGGCCCACGGGCCATATTTGATGCCATCGACAGGACGTTGCTCACGTGGATCACGATAAAGATCAAAAATAGGCGCTTTAATCGGATTAGTTCCGGGCGCAGGCAGATGCATCTTATACTTATTTTTTACCACTGATTTAAGTGTTGGTCCCTCATAGATATGCACGTAGTCACGACGACCATGGGATTCACCCAGTAGCAGCACGCCGCTCTGATCTATACCATCGATAACTCTATCTCTTGGGATTGCGTCTGTTGCATTCCCCAAACGGGCAAAAGTGGTAAACAGGTCGCTGACATGAATAATGTCTTCGGCGGAACTTCCTGCTTCAATAACACCCTTCCATTTCACCCAGGCGTTAACCCGCACACCACCTTCCAGATGGTCAGTTTTGCCGCCACGGTAGATCCGGTCGGTCTGGCCGGTAGGGCCTTCGTACTGCAAGAAAGGACCATTGTCACCCATCACAACAATAATTGTGTTTTCAGCAATGCCCAATTTGTCTACTTCGGCAACAATTTCTCCAATCCACTCATCAACCTCAACAAGAATGTTGGCCATAGTGCCGCCGTTGAGGGTGTTGTATTTACTTCGATGCTCCTGAACAAACGAAAGCGGAAAGAGCGGCCAGTAGTTCAGGAAGAAAGGCTTGTCCTGCTTTGCGAGTCTGCTAAGCTGATCCAGTGCATTTCTCTGGTACCGCTCGTTCATCTCCCGGTATTTTTTCTGCGTCCATTCCTCACCCTCTTCCATTTCAACTTCGTAAAGTTTTCCATCGCGCAACTCAACGCCGGTGACCATATGGGCTGGATCAGGCGTGAAGAGTTTGTCCAGGGTGAAGGTCTGACTCTGCCTGCTCACATCCACACCACGAATGATATCTGCGTCCTCCATGTCCCGGCCCATAATGGCAAGCTGACCCTGCTGGTGAATGGGAAACTCGGCATGCATGAAACCCTGGTTGCTGGCATAGGCCTGCTCGATATCACCCATATGCCATTTACCTACATGGGAAGTATAATAACCCGCATCCCTTAACACCTCCGCAAGAGTAACCTCTTCGGCAGCCAACCCATCACCGGCAAGTGTCGCTTTGGCCTCGGTCAATCCTGTCCGTATTGGATAGCGCCCGGTCATCATCGCCACGCGGGTCGGTGTGCAGGACGGCTCGGTGTACATGCGGTTTAAGCTCAAACCTTCTTGCGCCAGGGCGGTCATGTTAGGGGTTTTGTAGCCGCGAATAACACTTAAATTGTCCATGCCTATTTCGCCAAAACCCACATCATCAAGCAGGATGTAGATAATATTGGGTGGCTTGCCACCATTTTTGCTGCGAAGATCAGCCAGTTTCTCATCAAGTATTTTATCATCAGCAGCCCACTTTTCTCCGTTCTGGGCTTCGATGATATAGTACTCGGCGTCGTGAATAATTCTATCGGTTGCGGCTACTGCCTGGCCTGTAATACATCCGAGTATCAGGCTGGTTGCTACACCGCAAACAAGGGTATTTCTTTTTGACATTTTCAGCATAACCTATTCTCCGGCATATGTTTATTAAGCAAAATTCGGTCTACCATTTAAAGTTTAAGCCAAGCAGAGGGCCATAGACTGTAGCATCAAACTTAAAGTAATCGTTTCCGGTACCGTCTTCATAATCAATATCAAGAGCCCTGTACCCAGCCAGGAATGAAACATGTTTAAACGGCTGCCATTCAACCAGTCCAAGAGCCTGCCAGGCAAAATCGGATCCAATGCCAAAACCACCGATATCACCGCGGGCAACTACCGACCAGACCTCTGCAAAGTTCCAGATCCAGCGCACTCCAACAAAGGGGTCCAGCCAATCTTGAGTCCTATCAACCACAGTTGGTCCGTTTAGAAAAGACACACTGGGATTGAGTCTGTAGCCTCGCAGACCATAAACGGCATCAAAATTATGATTATTTTTCTTCATTCGATAAAGTCCTGCAACTTCAGCCAGAGTGACTTCAAAATCCACGTCCAGGCCAATTCCTTTAGAATTGGTAAAGTCGCTACCAATATTGAGATAATCCACGTCTACCAGAACCCCAAAATTACTCTTGTGCATTGCTTCAAAATGAATAATGAAAGCCCCTTCAAGGGAAGTAAAAACATCCTCGAATGGAACATCAATAGGTTTTGTCAGCGGGATGTTTCCAGGTATTTTATCGGTTCCTAAAGAGAGGTCCCCTTTGATGTTTATTCCCCACAGGTAAAATGGGGCCAGGTTGAATTCCCAATCCGAAGTCCCGGGACTATCACCTGCAGAAACCACAGATGAACAAAACAACAAAGAAAAGGTTATGAAAAATAAAACGTTACAAATTTTCTTAAACATGCCCATATTCTCCTTAAATTTTAAGAAACCATCTCATTTTAACAATTTGGCTTTGGAGCCAGAAATTGCTACTTACTCTCTTTGCCATCACTGACAGCAACAAAGATGATAGCGATAGATACCAACAGATTTGGTTAAAACGTTATCCTCTTTTCGTTCTTCTTCTCTTGCTTTTCAGAGATTTTGTTAATGGCTGAACCCACAAAACTTCCTGTTGAGATCTATTATCTACGACTAAATATTTTGATTACGTATGAAACTCAGCTCCTTTTTTCGTCATTCCCGCGTAGGCGGGAATCCAGTGATCCTGCTCGTAACTGGATCCCCGCCTACGCGGGGAAGACAACCCCGGGGACATTGATTTTAGCCGGTACCAAAAGAGAAACAGTAGACTAACATCATAGGTACTATTTCAATAATTGTGTTTCTGGGAACCAATGACTCCATACCATCCATAGAAGACCGGGGTAAGTAGGAAGCCGCTTTAATTTCCCGTCAGGTGTCTCTCCGTATGGATCTATTTCATTTACAGTCAAGAATTTACCTTCCAATTCCCTCGAGAAAACACCATATGTTTCGTATTCAGGGAACCAGGCAAGTACAATGTTTTGCCCACCAAGTTGTGTATTGAATATATGGTTTTTTTCGAAGAAGCTATTGGCAACGGCAAGGTGATCTCCGCCTAATTCTATGCCGACTACCGACTCACCATTGGGTAGACGACTATCTTTAAGATCCAGCGTTGGAAAGATCGGGTCACCGTCATAATGTTTCACCAATTCACGTTTGAACATACGATCAGTTATTTTATCCAGTGTGGTGGGTTCAATATTCTTAAAAACTTTTCCTGATGGATAAAGTGATCGAAAAGCGTGCCAGGGCATTCGCTGAACAGGATATTGTTCGAGCTTTTGTTGGCTATGGTCAGCAATGCTTGTGATCTGCTGAATGAGCTCGCCGGTGTTGCGGTCAGTAAAAACTAAATTGTTATGAACCTGTGCGATTACCCTGTAGTCGGTTGGTTTGCCATCCTGGACAGAGTTAAAGGCTAGTGGCAGATTGCTTAATACACAGTACGCCATAGTCACATGCTCTCCAGCAAAATCATCCCCGGCAAAATGGGGGAGCATCATCCAGTCCCGTGGGTAAGCACGAGCTTCTCCGTTTATATCAAGAACAAAGACATCATCTTCATCTTTCAAGAACTCACTGGCTGTCTCAATTGATGTGTACTCTGCTGTATGCTGCTGAGACCGAAGCCAGTAGTCAGGGACAAAACTATTGATCATGAACAGACAGCCAATCACCCCCACCAGAAAGACAA
>JAUVON010000271.1 GCA_030599175.1 Desulfobulbaceae bacterium
AGTCAAAAGAGCTAGAAAAAATATTGAACTTGAGCTTGCTGAAGCCACCAAAAGAGACGTTAAACATGGCTGGGCCAAGGGGCATGGCATGGCCACCAGTGTAGCTTCAAGTAGTAAGAAAGGACTTGGTCTGTCCCAAAAAGATCTGGGAAGAGGCGGCAAGGGGGCCAAATCTTCCAAGAGTGACCGCAGTTCAGCAGGAGGTTCATCAAACGGCAGGGGTAATTCAGGAAACTCCTCTTCAGACAAGTCTAAGAGTGACCGCGGCAAAAGCGGCGGGCCATCGAACGACAAGGATAACAATGGCAACAGTGGAAATGATAAGGGTAATAGTGGAAACAACGGGAATAAAGGCGGTAAAAGCAAGTAAGGTGTAAATTGGTCTACCGGGCTGTCAAAAAGTGGCATACACTCTGAAAGCCCGGCTCAATGTCAGCTTTGCAAAAGATCACTTTTGGTACAGACTATTGCATCATACGGGATAAAGAGTTCTCTTTTCTCACCAAGTCGAGGTTGTTTCCGGCGGTACTCCTCCATCGAAAAGGCAACAGTCAGGCGAACACCCATATCGATCCCGACTCGAACCCTGCTGCCCTCCTGATTGAGATCAAAAATATGTCCATTAAGATACGTTCCATGGGCCATATCTTTTTCTTTCGGATCCAGCACTATTTTTTGTGGGTCTATATGCAGTTTAGCAATATCAGTACCAGAGGGTACCCTTTCTGTCGGTAGTGTAAAAGACAGGTGTTCTGTCAGTTTGCAAAGAATTTTGCCTGCTTTTGGCTGGGAGAGAGCAACCCTGAATATATTTTCATTTACCAGATCAGACAGGGATCCGTTCTGCAGAAGCAGAGTGTGATCGGCCAACCTCTGCCCCTGGGAAAGGTAATGGGTGGAAAATATGATGGACGTCTTTTCCTCTCTGTTGATCTGCTTCAGGGTATTGAGGATGATCTCCTGATTTTCACCGTCAACATTGGCGGTCGGTTCATCGCAGAGAAGGACATCGGGATGCAGAGCCAGAGCTCGTGCCAGAGCGACTCGTTTGATCTCACCACCGGAAAGTCCCCGGGTCTCACTGTCAGCAAAATTCTCCATGCCGACCAGTTCCAGCATCTCTTCTGTTCGTTGTTTACGTACCTCTTTGGAGACTTTTCTCACCTTCAAGCCAAACTCAACGTTTTTTCTCACCGTACCGGTAAAAAGGATGGGGTTCTGATCAAACAACACTACCCGCCTGCGGAGAGAGTGCAGATGCTTTTCGTTTAATCGGATCAGTTGACCATCAAAATGGAGCCGACCACTGCTTGGTCTATCCAGAAAAGCAAGAACCTTCAACAGAGTAGTCTTACCTGCGCCATTTGGTCCAATAAGGGTGTAAATCGCATTTGAAAGAATCTCAAGGAAGTCAATATTCAGAACAGTCCTGCTGCCATGGGCTCGCTGCAGATTTTCCAGTTTATACAGTATCATGTCTCGTCTTTCCCTGAAAAAAATGGAACAGCATATTGATACCGAAGGCAAACGTCATAAGGGTAATTCCCAATGCCACTGCCAGGACAAACTCTCCCTTATCATACTCCAGGGCCATGGCTGTGGTCATTGTCCGGGTAAACCCCTTGGCATTACCACCCAGCATCATACTGATGCCAACCTCTGCAATAACCCTTCCATAGGCGGCTATGACAGCAGCAAGGATTCCATAGCGGGCCTCCTTCATAATGACCACAGCCATCTGGAACCTGTTTGCACCCAAAGTCAAAGCCGTCATCCTGTAACGACTGTCAATCCTGCTGACAGCAGCAATCGCCAGCGTCGTAATCACCGGAATGATTAAAATTACCTGGCCGATGATAATGGCTTTCTGAGTATAGAGAAGATCAAGCGAACCAAAGATCCCGCGCCGGGAAATAAATGAGTAGACAAAAAGGCCGATAACGACCGTTGGCAGAGCAAGAAGGGTATTCAGGCAGGTGAGCAAAAGCCGTTTCCCGGGGAAAACTGAATATGCGATAATAAAACCGGATGGGATACCAATGATTGATGCTATGAGTGTGGCACCAAAACTCACCTTAAGCGATACCCCTACAATTTCAAAAAGCTCGGGGTTAAAGGAAAATAAGAGTAGAAAAGCCGACTGCACACTATCTAAAAGCAAATTAGCACCTTACTCCTGAAACTCCGTTTAAAAATAAAACCACAGAGGAAAAAGATAGTCTTTTCTCTGTGTCCTCTGTGGTGAAGCAGTTTGTCTTTTTGAATTACGGATATAACCCGCCTTAGCTCCCTGGATCCCAATAAAATACTACATAGCATCAGGATAAAAAAGCTGTTTCCCCTCCAGTCGGTAGTCACTAATCATCTTTTGCCCCTTTTCGGAGGTAATCCAGTCAACAAACTGCATTGCAAGATCGTTCTGTACATGGGGATGTTTTTCAGGATTAACGGGAATAATGCCATATGGGTTGGCAAGTACCGGGCCGCCTTCGCAGAGCACATCAAGCTCTATCGCAGGAGTTTTACCATATTTATATTTAATATAGGTGCCACGATCCGACATGGTATAAGCCTGTTTCTCGTCAGCAAAGGTTATGGTTTTCCCCATTCCCTGACCAATGGACAAATACCAGTCGGCAGAACCGGCAGGCATCTGAAAGGAAACTTCTTTTTTCTCGCCCTTTTTCACTATGGTTTGAATCTTGTCAACAAGTGCAACGCCAGACTCCTGCCAGAGGAATTGTTCTTTGGTATGGGTACCGCTGTCATCACCGCGGGAAATAAAAGTCTGCTTCATCTCTCCAACTTTACCCAGAGCTTTACCGCCATCAGAAAAGCCTTTGATTGCTGCCGGATCAGCGGCGGGACCGATAATCACAAAATCATTATGCATCACCGCATAGCGCTTTGTTCCCCAGCCATCCGCAACAAATTTTTCCTCCCGCCCTTTTGCATGAACAAAAATAACATCAACATTCCCATCCTGTCCATCGCGAATAGCAGCACCTGTCCCCTTTGCTATGACCTTTACCTTTATGGCTGTATCTTTCTCAAATTCAGGCAGCAGCAGATCAAGCAATCCTGAAGACTGGGTGCTGGTAGTTGTTGACATCTTCAGAACTTTATCAGAACCAATAGCTGTTCCGGCTAAAATCCCGGTGAAAAATATTGCTCCAATTACAGTAATTACCCGTTTCATCGTTAATCATCCTCTTCTTTAAAGTTGTCGGGAAAGAGCATTTTGCCGCAGAGTGAAATATCATAACCTTCGAATGAATCGGCCAGGGCTCTGAATGATTTCTCATGCAGCAGACCAATAAATTTTTGAATGCCCTTTTCAAAAAAACGATCTCTCGAGTTATATTTTTCCATAACATGTCTTACGAACACCTAACAATAACCTAAACATACCAATCCAGACACCTATAACTGACACACCAGGGGCTGCATCGGCAAGTCCATATATTTTAGTGATTCAATGCATAAATAACATTGAACATAAACACCCTGATATGCTACAATGCAACATTAGCAGCTGATTACCCTGATTTTTCCTGTAACCACTGCAGGTTGCAATAGAAGAATGGAGACAATATGAAAGTCAAAGATGTAATGGAACCGATGAAACACTGGCTGACCCCCGAAATGACACTGAGAGAAGCTATTCAGGTCATGCAGTCAACCAAACGGATGCACGGTCTGCCGGTTAACGGTATGATTGTGCTTGACGGTGCGATGAACCTTGTCGGAATCGTGTCAAATATGGACATACTCGGAGTTATCCTCCCGTCACACATTTATTTTGACGAACGGCACAGCAATATCTCCTGGGAGTCTATTCGTGAAGAAAAAACCCGTGCCATACGATCAATCACCGTAAACAAAATAATGACTGAAGATGTCAGGGTGATCTCCGCAAACGAGACCCTCCTGCGGTGCGCTGATACTCTGCGCACCGAACGAATCAGACGCCTTCCTGTAACGAGAAGTGATGGAAAAGTGGTTGGGGTAATATACCTGCGGGATGTCTATAATGCTTTGATATCATTGTTAACAAACTAGGAGCAACTCAGATTTGCCCCACTGCTATAATTTGATAAACTCGTAAAAACCTCAGTTTCGATGGATAAGTAAAAAGCTTCATATTGGAGGCGTACAATTTTTCTATTATTTCGGCGTACATACGGTACGTCGTAATGATAGAAAAATTGTAACAACGAACAAGATGAAGACTTTTTACGACGCCATCATAATTTTGGATTCAGTTCTTCCCGTAGCCAGTC
>JAUVON010000050.1 GCA_030599175.1 Desulfobulbaceae bacterium
ACCCACCTAAAGCCATCCTGGTACCTGCAAAAATACTGGGAAGTTTTAAGCTGACTTTCTTTTTGGAGGTATACATGATTCAAATTTTTATGATATACTCATTCAGTAATGTCCGGTTAGTAAATTGCAGGATGACGCTCCAGAAAACAAACCACAGGCCCTCTTGCAGATAGCGTAGACTTCGAGATCTTAATCGGACACTACTGATACTCATTGATACACTTAAGATAATTAAAAAATTTTGTTAAATTCACTAACTCGTTTTGTTGATGAACTCGTAAAAAGGTCGATTGCAACTATAGATGGCTAAGTTAAAAAGTTTGATATACAAGGCGCAGTGTTTTTATCAGTACCGAGGCCATACATATGGTATGTCTCGGCGCTGATAAAAACCTGCAACGAAGGAGATCGGACTTTTTACGACGCCATCTTTGTTGATATGCTGACAAAACATGGCTGCAGGAGAAAATCATGCCCAAATCATACAAAGACATGCAAGAACAAATAAAATCCACCCCCCGCACCTGGCTCATAACCGGAGTTGCCGGGTTTATCGGCTCGAATTTACTTGAGACCCTGCTCACACTTGATCAAAATGTTATCGGCCTGGATAATTTCTCCACCGGATTCCAGCATAATCTTGATGAAGTTCAGTCCCGAGTCAGCGATGAACAATGGCAGCTCTTTACATTTATCAAAGGCGATATTTGCAATTCGGAAACATGCCGACAATCCTGCAAAGGTGTTGACTATGTCCTGCACCAGGCGGCCCTCGGTTCAGTGCCGCGCTCCATTGAAGACCCGCTTGTTACGAACGAAAATAACATCAGCGGTTTTCTCAACATGCTGGTGGCGGCCAGAGATGCCAAAGTGCGGAAATTTGTCTATGCAGCTTCCAGTTCCACCTACGGTGACCATCCCGGCCTGCCGAAGGTTGAAGATAAAACAGGTAATCCACTGTCTCCATACGCGGTTACCAAACTGGTAAATGAACTATATGCAGAGGTTTTTGCCAGGACATACAACTTCAAGACCATTGGCCTCAGGTATTTCAATATTTTCGGTCAACGCCAGGATCCAAATGGTGCTTATGCCGCTGTTATTCCCCTGTGGTTTGCAGGATTGATAAAAAATGATACCGTTTATATTAATGGCGACGGTGAGACCAGCCGTGATTTCTGTTTTATCGACAATGCTGTTCAGGCCAACCTTTTGGCGGCAACAGTTGATGATGAAGCTGCAGCGGATCAGGTCTACAATATCGCTTTCGGTGAGAGAACAACTCTGAACGAACTCTACCAGCTTATAAAAGAACGTGTTATTACTGCCAATACAGCCGCTGAAGAGGCCAAACCGCAATACCGTGATTTCAGAGCTGGCGATGTCCGCCATTCTCTCGCTGATATCTCCAAAGCAAAAGAACGTATTGGCTATGAGCCTCAATTTTCAGTGAAAAAAGGTTTAGACAGAGCCGCTGAATGGTATATCACAAATTTGAGCTAACACCCATGAAATGAATTTCACAACGAAGCATGAAGGTCAGGGTTCCTTGCGTTTTTATTTTTGTGCTCTGTCCACACTGCTCAGCACCGCCTTAACCGAAGCAATTATAATATCTGTATCAACCGCAACTCCCCATTTTACAGCCCCGTCCGGATATTCAATTTCAATATAGGCTGCAGCACTAGCACTTGAGCCGCCGTCCAGGGCATGCTCATGGTAGTTGCGCAGACGAAAGTTCCCCGTAACGTCAGTCTTCAATGCTGTACAGAATGCATCAAGAGGCCCATTCCCTGTAGCGGCAATGGTCTTTTCTTCACCATTAACCAACAGGGTAGCCTCCACATCGGCAAAGGATTCATTTTCATCCCCGGCAATATGTCTTTTATTCACATGAAAAGTTTTGAGTTCATATGGAGCAACCGGCGTCAGGTATTCATCACAGAACGTCTGATAAATTTCATCATGGGCCAGTTCCCTGCCCTCTTTGTCCGTTACAGCCTGGATAATGCGGCCGAATTCGGGATGCATCGATTTGGGCATCTTAAATCCATATTCCTTACCCATAATATAAGCCACTCCGCCCTTACCCGACTGACTGTTTATACGAATTACAGACTCATATGTTCTGCCCACATCCGACGGGTCTATCGGCAGGTAGGGAACCTCCCATAGATTACCCTTCCCTGCATCGTACTGATCCATTCCTTTATTGATGGCGTCCTGGTGTGAACCGGAAAAAGCAGTATATACCAACTCTCCCGCGTAGGGCAGTCGCGGGTGTACGGTTAAACGGGTTACACGCTCATAGGTATTAATCAATCGGTTTATATTATCAAACTCAAGCCCTGGATCCACTCCTTGAGTAAACATGTTCAGCGCAAGAGTTATGATATCCACATTACCGGTACGTTCACCATTACCAAAAAGAGTTCCCTCTACTCGATCCCCTCCCGCCATAAGGGCAAGCTCAGTTGCTGCCACGGCACATCCTCTGTCATTATGGGTATGCAAACTAATTATGACAGAGTCCCGGTCAGAGACATTGTTGCAAAACCACTCTATCTGGTCAGCATAAATATTGGGGCTGGACATCTCGACTGTTGCAGGCAGGTTAATAATCATCCTGTTTTCAGGGGTCGGCTGCCAGATATCTTTTACCGCCTCACATATTTCCAGAGCAAAGTCCAGCTCGGTTCCCGTAAAGCTCTCCGGGGAATACTCATATTTAAATTTTGTTTCCGGAGCCCTGGCCACCTCTTCTTTTATGAGTCTGGCACCAGAGACCGCAAGATCTATGATCTCTTTTTGACTCATCTGGAACACCGTTCGGCGCTGCAGAGTCGAGGTGGAATTATAAAGATGCATAATTACTTCCTTTGCACCTGCCACCGACTCAAAGGTTTTTTGAATCAGGTTCTCACGGGCGGGAGTCAGTACCTGGATCAGCACATCTTCCGGGATCAGGTCTTTTTCAATAAGGGTTCTGGTAAACTCATACTCAACCTCGGATGCTGACGGGAACCCTACTTCTATTTCTTTAAAGCCGACCCCCAGCAGCAACCGGTACATCTCCAGTTTCTTTTCATGACTCATCGGCTGTATAAGCGCCTGGTTGCCATCACGAAGATCAACGCTGCACCATGTTGGCGCCTTATCGATTACTTTTGAAGGCCAGGTGCGTTCCGGCAGATCAACAGGCGGGTATGAACGATATTTTTTTACTAATTCCGGCTTCATTGTATCTCCTGAAGGTTTTTACTGCATTAAAAACAAAAAAAGGGGGCCGCAGTTTTTTCAACCGCGGCCCCCTTGAGTTCTGTATAGTCTAAAATATTAAACCATACCTCCCCCGTCAGCCACGGCCTTAATAAGTAGTAGACCCAGTAGTAGAGAAAGGTGAGTATTTTTCATTACAATGTTACTCTTTTCTAAGAAATTATGCCAAATAGTGTCACAGAAAATTGTTGACACCTCTCCCAATGTAAACACCGGTTGATACCCTTGTCAAGCGAGTTTTAGTCGAGATTCCTTTCAATTTCAATCCCTGGAGATGAAAATGGTCTAATCTCTTGTTTCAGCCCGCCTTGCAGGTTGACATATAGAGTTTTCACATATATAGTTTTCAAATTCAACAAAATTTGTGACCTTTCTTGATGCTCTTCACTTATTTTGGAATTTTCAAATTTTTCATGAGGAAATAGATTAATGGGGAAAATTACCGGCTCCCAGGCAATAGTCAGATGCCTAGAAGAAGAAGGTGTAAAAATAATATTTGGGTATCCGGGCGGTGCCGTCCTTGACCTTTTCGATGCAATAGATCAATCCGATTTTGTCAATGTACTTGTTCGCCACGAACAGGGTGCAGTCCATGCGGCCGACGGGCTTGCCAGGGTTACCGGAGAAGTCGGTGTGGCAATCCTTACATCGGGGCCCGGCGCAACCAATGGTGTCACCGGTATTGCAACAGCATATATGGATTCAATCCCCCTTGTTGTCCTGACCGGGCAGGTACCCAGACCTCTTATTGGAAACGACGCCTTTCAGGAGGTGGATATAGTAGGTATCACCAGGCCCTGTACAAAACATAATTACCTGGTAAGTGAACTCGACGATCTGGTTCCGGTAATAAGAGAGGCTTTTCATATTGCCCGTTCCGGGCGTCCGGGCCCGGTTCTGGTCGATCTCCCTAAAGATCTGGTCGCCAGCATGCTCACCTATCCTGAAAAGAAGCCAATTGAGATGGTGAGCTATCAGCCCACATATCAACCCCACTCCCGCCAGATTGCCAAGGCATGCAAGCTGATAATGAAGGCAAAAAGACCTGTGCTCTACGTGGGCGGCGGTGTCATTTTATCCGATGCCGACAAAGAACTGACAGAACTTGCCAGAAAACTTGATATTCCCGTGACCATGACACTAATGGGACTGGGAGCATTTCCTGGCAACCACGAATTATCCATGGGAATGCTGGGGATGCATGGCACTTACACAGCAAATATGGCCGTCTCGGAATGTGATCTGCTTATCTCTGTCGGCGCACGATTCGATGATCGGGTAACCGGGAAACTTGATGATTTTGCAACCAAGGCAAAAATTATCCACATTGACATCGACCCCACTTCCATCAGTAAAAATGTTAAGGTTGACATCCCCATCGTTGCAGATTGTAAAATCGCTCTCACTGCCATGAATAGCTGGTTCGATGCGGAATCCGACTTCAGTCTCAAGGAAGAAGCCGCCCGCCATGCGCCCTGGTTCAAATTAATCAGGGAATGGACTGAAAAACACCCTCTCTCCTATGAAGAAGCCGGGGATATTATCAAACCCCAGTATGTCATAGAACAATTTGACAGACTCACCGGCGGGAATGCCATAATAACAACGGAGGTCGGACAGAACCAAATGTGGGCAGCTCAATTCTACAAGTTTAACCAGCCGCGCCATTTTGTAACCTCCGGAGGGTTGGGAACCATGGGCTTTGGACTCCCCGCTGCTATTGGTGCGCAAATGGCCTTCCCCGATAAGACGGTCATCGATATTGCAGGCGACGGCTCAATCCAGATGAATATTCAGGAGTTGGCAACGGCAAAGCAATACAACTGTCCCGTGAAGATAGCTATCTTAAATAACAGTTACCTGGGCATGGTGCGGCAGTGGCAGGAACTCTTTTATGATAAAAGATATGCATCCACCACCATGGATGTCGTTCCCGACTTCGTTGATCTTGCCAAAGCCTTCGGTGCAGTCGGTCTCCGGGCAACCACTAAAGATGAGGTTATTCCGGTTATCAAGGAAGCACTGGCAACTGATAACGTTGTAGTCATGGATTTTAAAATTGAGAAAGAGGAAGGCGTTTATCCCATGGTGCCGGCGGGCAAGGCTAACACAGAGATGCTATTGGTTTGAAATTTTTTCCTTAGCTATCTTTACTAATGAATCCTTAGCAAATTTTCATTAACTATTCATCAATAGTTGGTTTAATCATACAAGTACAGGACAATACAGATGAAACATACGATTTCTGTTCTTCTTCAAAATAAACCCGGAGTACTCTCAAGAGTTACCGGTCTGTTCAGTGGTCGAGGCTTTAATATCGAAAGCCTCTGTGTTGCGGAAACACTTGAGACGGGGACATCCTGCCTCACCGTCGTTTCCAAAGGTGATGATGCGATTATTGAACAGATAATGAAACAACTGCACAAGCTGATTGACGTTATAAAAGTAACCGATATAACAGAGCAGGAATATGTCGAACGGGAAATGGTTTTAATCCGTGTGAAAGCAGAAAGCCATACCAGGGCCGAGGTGCTGCGTATTATCGATATTTTTCGCGGCAAGGTTGTTGATGTAAGTGCTAAAAGCTATGCCATCGAACTCACCGGGTCTGCGTCGAAAATCAAGGCTGTAATTGATATACTGCGTCCAATCGGCATTAAAGAAATTGTCAGAACGGGTATCATTGCAATGCCGCGTGCCTCCAAAAACAAATAATTCCAGTCACCCTAAGCACATGCTAACACCTCAAGTTCCCGTTGCCCGGGAGGGATATCCTTTTATTGGTTTTGTGGCCTTTTGTACTCTGATCTTTGCTGTACTCGGTCTCTGCATCCCAACGTTTATTTTCCTCATAATTACAATCTTTGTTCTCTGCTTTTTCCGGGACCCTGAACGATTTACTCCATCAGGTGAAGACCTGCTGGTATCCCCTGCAGACGGAAAAATCCTTCTTATTGAAAAGGTTGATGATAAAAAATTTACAGCCTGTGAGGCCTGGAAAATTTCTATCTTCATGAACGTGTTCAATGTTCATGTGAACCGAATCCCCTTCAGCGGCAAAGTAGAAAAAATCATCTATACACCGGGGAAGTTTTATTCTGCCGACAGTGAAAAAGGGGCTTTACAGAATGAATACTGTGCAACTGTGATCACCACTACAAACGGCAAAACTCTTGCCTTTGTTCAGGTCGCCGGGCTCATCGCCCGCAGAATTGTCTGCTGGCTGGAACCCGGTGATTCTGCAGATAAAGGGAAACGTTACGGACTCATCAGGTTTGGCTCAAGAGTTGATCTGTATCTGCCTCCGGACACCGAAATACTTGTGCAGCCCGGACAGAAGGTTCGGGCTGGTGAGACAATCCTGGGCTGTATACAATGACTGGAAGCAGTTGTTGTCATTCATTCTTCTCCTAACCCGACTAGTCGGAAAACTATCAGTCACGCTGGATAAGTACCTTGAAAGTAAATGAAACAGCATAATTTCAAAATACACTCCTTGGTTTCTTATTTTTTATTACAGAAGTTCAGGAGTAAGGTACTAATGCTGCCTTGCGAATAATCAGTGGAACTGCCAAAGGCAGAAAAATCGCAGCACCACCCGGACAAACATTAACCATCCGACCTACTTCTGATCGCGCACGGGAAGCACTGTTTTCCATCCTTGGACAGAGAATCCAGCAGGCAAACGTTCTGGATCTCTTTGCTGGAACCGGTGCACTGGGTCTGGAGGCATTCAGCAGAGGTGCCGGCAATGTGGTCTTCGTAGACAATGACAAGTTCGCCCTGGATATACTGAAAAAAAATATCCTGCTCTGTCATACCGGTTATTCAGGAAAATGCGAAGTCCGGGTGATCAAACATGATTTGACTCACAGCCTTCCTATAAGTAAAATCCCCCAAAACCTGGCTGTAGAGTTTGACTTAATTTTTGCAGACCCGCCATATTCGAAGAAATTATCACTTACCATACTCAATTTGCTAAACAACAGTAGCCTTTTATCCAGGAATGGCCTACTGATTGTGGAAGAAAGGCGGAAGGTCAACCTCCCGACCGGTTTATCAAACATTACACTGGTGGATAGACGAACCTATGGCGAGGCCACGTTCTGGTTTTATGAATCAACAAATTATGCTAATTTTTCTCAACAGGGAGTAGCGTCAAATGAGTAAACCGAGCCTGAATGAATCTTCAGTTGCTGTATATCCCGGAACCTTCGATCCGATCACCATGGGTCATGTTGATATCATTGAGAGAACCCTCAATCTTTTTAGCAAGGTTATTGTTGCTGTAGCAATAAACGCCTCTAAAACTCCGACCTTCACCCTTGAGGAACGAATTACAATGATAAAGGATACCTTTAAAGATTATTCCCGGGTTGAAGTGCATTCCGTCTCCGGTCTTCTTGTCGAATTTGCTCATCAACAAAAGGGTACCATTATTCGCGGCCTCCGGGCAGTATCTGATTTCGAATACGAATTTCAGCTGGCGTTAATGAACAGGAAGCTTGAAAGGGATGTTGATTCCGTTTTCCTCATGCCAAGTTTCAGGTGGATTTTCATAAGCTCCTCGATTATCAGAGATGCTGCACGAAATGGTGGGGATGTCAGTGATATGGTACCCTTTCATGTGAACGAGATGCTGGTAGAAAAGTTCTCCGCCAGATGATACCTTTATCACCCAAAAGACGCATCTTTCTACACTCCCTGTGGATATTTGCGCTTTTTTATCCCATTAAGAGATTCATTGGATATACGATCCCCAAAAAGCCCGTCTATGTAAAGATTGCGGCCCCGTTACCGGTGGGAGGATATCTACTTACCAGTGATTTTATACTTTTTGACAGAGATGATAACTGCTGGGCCCTGTCAAGAAAGTGCACCCACCTAGGCTGCAAACTGCATTACAGTGAAACCAGGGAAATTCTTGAATGCCCCTGCCACCAGAGTCAGTTTAACAGTTCTACAGGAGAAGTAGTGAAGGGACCGGCAAAGAAATCTCTCACCCTGTTGCCTGTTGAAAAGCGTGAAACCAGCCCATACTATATAGTCACAACTTAAACTAGGAGCCTGCCCGAGAATGCATTTCACCCAAACTCTTCGTTATTTTCAAAAAAATAATTGCTTGCAGGTAAGCGTAGACTCCGATATCACATATATGGCGGTGCTTATTTTTTTGGAAAACCTCGATTTTGAACAAAATGCTTATTCTCGGACAAGCTCCTAGTACCACGGGCTGCCATGATAACCATTCCCATTCAACAATCTCTGACTCTGCTGAAAAATGCTAAATGGGGTGCTTGGGCACTGGTCTGTCTCTATGTCTCTCTCTTTTCAGGGGTCGTAGTTGGCATTCAGTACGAATACACAACGCCTTATTACTCTTCTGTCTCAATTGATCTTATCGTACCGTTTGGTGACTATTTCAGATCCCTGCACTTCTATTCAAGCCAGTTTTTCTTCGTTTTCTCATGTGCTCACTTACTTTTCGTCTATAAAGAAACAGAAAAATACACAAGGGGTGACTGGCTTAAACTGACCAGTATCCTGCCGGTGGCTCTTCTTCTGCTTTTTACCGGCTATATTTTAAGAGGAGACAGTACCGGTTCGTCCGCGGGTATAATCGGTGAAAACATTGTCCTGGCAATTCCACTGATCGGAAATAGTCTCAACGATCTGCTCTTTTCCATCACCGAAACCGGCATGCGCAAGATATATATCCATCATGTAATCTCACTTGACCTGCTGATACTGATTCTTCTCTGGAGCCATCTGCGTAAATATCGAATGTTTCTGAGAGATCATCTTTTTGTACTCTCTTTTACATTCTGCCTGCCAATACTTATTGCAGCACCCCTTGAACCCGACCAACTGGGCATTACCTATATTTCCGGCCCCTGGTTTTTCCTTGGTCTTCAGGAACTTTTACGTATTTTTTCTCCACTTCTGGCCGGTGTAATCGTACCTTGCTGTTTTCTCCTTGCCATATATTCACTCCGACCTCCAGCTACAAAGAACCGCTTTGCCCTCACTTTTATATCCGCCTGGCTTGTTCTCTACACCATACTTTCCCTGATTGCCTATCTGAGATAAAAAAAGGGCTTGGCATCATTCATGGTGCCAAGCCCTCCAAGATCACTTTAAACATTGATGCCGTCGTAAAAAGTCCGATCTCCTACGTTGCAAACATTACTTCTTCAACTCCTTTCTCAGTGAGACAATCTCCGACTGCAAGGTCTCTCTAAGATTCGCAATCTCTTTTTGTAAATCGATATTGGAAGAGACAGTATCAGCGTAGGAATGATCCTCAACGATGACCTGACTGTCACTGTCCCGTACGTCCTCAACCGAATCCTCGACGGCGGCTGTCTTTGCCTCTGGGACGTCTTTTGCTGAGAGTTCCCTGGCCGACAACATGTCCTGCTGCCACTGTACTACCCTGGAAATCTCATTGTATAGTAAGTCCTGATTCTGCCCGGCATCCTCGCCCAGTGAACCCAGCGCATCATAACCGGATTTAAGCAAGCCATACGATTCCGAACTCGAGTCAGATCGATATTGATCGATATGCTGTGTTACTGTTGACAGTAACTGCAAGAATGACTTCTCCATGGGTTTTGCTGCCCACAGATGATTCAGTTGATCGATTTCTGAGGAAAGACTCTCAATTATTTTGTCATCAAGTTCCAAACCTATGGAATCTATATACAGTCCCAAGGCCTCTATCGGATCATCTGCTGCAGCCAGATCCTGATCTGCAGCCTCAATGACCTCATCCGATTTTTCTGTGATTCCTTCAGTTACTGAAGACTCTTCCCCACCCCCTTCGGCCTCAATTGTATCTTCGCCTGGTTTTTCAGTGGCCGAAACATCCTCAGCAGTTTGCTGTTGTTCTACAGCAGCATCGATTTTCTCTTCAGGGTCAGCTTTGAGATCAACAGTGACCTCTGCGACAGGCTGTTCGTCAACAAAGAAATCATCAAGAGTCGCAGATAGTTCCTCACTGAGGCTTTCCTCAGATGAGGGCTCAACAAAAGAATCCGCTCTATAAGATGATGTCTCATCATTGCCCCCGAGGGCAGGAGCCAGACTACCGGATTCCTCCAAAGGCAACGACTCCTCATCCGAGTCATCATCAGCTTCTGTCTCTACCTCCACCCCCTCCATCGCCAGCTTTTTATCAACGGAGAGGGTAGTGTTGACATCATGGCCAGGTTCAGTCAGTTCCACTTCAGATCCAGCGTCAGCAGAGAGCGGTGATTCCATCTCCAGCTCTTCTGAATCCATCACTATCGATTCAGCCTGACCGGCAACTTCCCCGTCATTCTCATTGCCATAACTGACATCAGCACCTTCCAGTGCCAATGCACTCTCTACAGACACGGAACCGGCTGATTCATCAGTTTCTGCAACAATGACGGTTTCATCTCTCTGATCAGTCTGGTCAGGGTCTGCATCGCCAAAAAAATTGTTAATATGACTTGAAACATCTATAGAATCATCATCGCCCAGGTCTCTGGCCGCCACATTCTCCTGAAAACCTTCTATACCTTCTTCCGGAAGATCAGCAAAAGCAGGCTGAATATCTTTCATTTCACCAGGTGACGATTCCAAATCATCCTCCTCTTTTTGATATGTTGAGTCCTGAATAAGGGTTGGACCAACCAACGCCTTGAACGATTCAAATCTCTCAACAGTCGGGAAGAGAATCTCTTTTTCTTCATCCAGGCTCATTGGTGTTTTGACTATTGTTTCAAGGCTCTCATAAAAGTGATGCAACAGTTTAAACGCCTCGGGGTGAGCATCACCTTTCTTAACTTTTATATATGCTCCCAAAATCCCGATCCCCTGCAACAAAATGAGCCTGGGCCGACTATCAGCATATTCTTCTTCAAGACGGAGAACTTCCTCTCGCAAACCATTCAGGTCTTGATCTGTAATTTCCCAGTCAATCCCAAGAACAATGGCTTTCAACGCCAATAATTCATTTCCTCCTGTCGAGTCATCTGCCACTATTTTATGCCTGTCTTCTTCATCATGAAACATATGATTATCTTGGCCCTGGTTAGCAATTTGTCGTTTCAGAAACTCGAATCTTTTGACATCTTTAAGTAAAATATCTTTTTTCTGGTTCTCAGTCAAATCTTCAGAGTAGACTATTTTTTCAAGGTTATAATAAAATGTCAGCAGCAGCTTTATCGCATCGGGATGTGCATCTGCCTTTTGCTGGTAAATATACTTACTGATTTTTTCAAGAGCCTGTATGTAAATCAGATTGATCTTCTCAGCAGCCCAGACATCCTTCAGATCAACCAGTTCATCATTAAATTGAATAAGGGTTTCATCAGTAATCTCCCAGTCAATCG
>JAUVON010000032.1 GCA_030599175.1 Desulfobulbaceae bacterium
CTAAAGGATGTTTCAATATCTGTGGATCGGGGACAGGTCGTGATTATGCTGGGGCCCAATGGCCACGGCAAGAGTACCTTATTAAAATCGATTTGTGGTCTGGTGGAAAAAATAGATGGTCAGATTTTATATGATGGTCAGGATATCACTGGTTTAGCGTCTGATAAAATCGTTAATCTGGGAGTTACTTATATTGCTGAGAATCGAGAATTATTCCCCTATATGACTGTCATGGAGAATTTGAAACTTGGAGCTTACTCTAGAAACGCCAGGGGTAGTGAGAAGGAAAATATGGCATGGGTTGCGTCTCTTTTTCCCAAACTCATGCAACGTCATAACCAGTTGGCTTCAACCATGAGCGGTGGCGAAGCAAAAATGTTGGCAATTGCCAGGGGGCTTATGTCTGATGCGGATCTGCTCTGCATTGATGAACCGGCCCTGGGGTTGCAGCCGAGTTACAGGGTGGAGATCAGTCAGATAATCAAGGAGATCAGCAGGCAGGGAAAAACTGTCTTTATTGTAGAACAAAATATTCCCCAACTTATTGAGATGGCAGGGAAAATATATATTATGGAAGAAGGGAAAATTTCCTTTGAAGGTGGAAAAGATGACGTCCTTAACAATGAGCAATTGAAAGAAATTTTTCTTGGATTGTAGGTAGTGTCTGAAATTTTATCCCGCAGAGGGGGGGGGAATAGCAGGAAATGTTGCTTGAAATAATTGACGTATTTATAAGCGGTCTCATCAACGGTTCTGTTTATGCGCTGATGGCTGTGGGATTGACGCTTGTATATGGGGTGACAAAGGCTTTTAACTTCGCATATGGGTCTTTTTACAATCTGGGCGGTTATTTTGCGTGGACACTCCTTATTCCACTGACAATTATTGGAGGATATTTTTCCGTTTTTTTCATGGCCATTCCTTTCTTTTTCATTGTCGGGTATCTGCTGGAAAAGGTGCTGATCTCTCCCCTACGGAAGTATGATGATTGGGAGATGAAGGTGATGATGCTGACCCTGGGGTTGTCACTTTTTATGGATTTTGGCTATCAGTCCATATTCGGGCCCCGGATAAAATCTTTACCCGGTATTATTGAAGGAACTGTTCAGATTGGTGAGATAGTCCTCTTCCAGCAGGATATCGTTATCTTTATCTTGTCTATCAGCGGCATGCTCTGTTTTGGCTGGGTTTTGAACAACACCCGTACCGGCATGGCTGTCCAGGCAGTTGCACAAAATCCTGCCGGCGCTCAAATTGTCGGTATTCCAAAAGATTTCATTTTTGCTGCTACTTTTGCAATTTCAACGATAATGGTTGGTTTTGGTGGTATCCTACTCTGTCAGAAAAACTTTGTCGACCCGATGGGCAGTACTGATATCATGATCAAAGCGTGGGTTATTACCGCTTTTGGAGGCATGGGATCAATCCGTGGCAGCCTCTATGCTGCTTTTATTCTGGGAATGCTGGAAGCCTTTGTCGGATGGTATTTTGGTATGATACATGTACAGATTGCGACCTTAACATTGCTTTTAGTTACCCTGGCTATACGCCCCCGGGGGTTGATGGGGAGGGAGTAAATTATGAGCTTGAAACGTATGCTCCGTATCTTATGCGGCTTTTATTGTGTCATGGGAATTATGCCGCTGTTTTTTGGTGGCACCGATTACATTATGAATATTTTGATCATGATACTGATATGGGCGGTTGTGGCCTCCTGCTGGGATGTTATTATGGGGTTCGCTGGAATTTTCTCTTTCGGCCAGGTCGCCTTTTATGTCGTAGGCGCATATGCTTCGGCTATTTTATCGGTGTCACTTGATATACCGCCTGTTTTTTCAATAATGATGGCGGGTGTAATCACAGGACTCTTTGGTGTGCTTGTAGGACTGCCCTGTCTCAGGCTGGCCGGACCCTATGTAGCTCTTGTAACCTTTGCGGTTCATATGACCCTGGTTCCTTTCCTGCGGGGCCCCCTCGGCAGAGCAATTGGTTCCGGCGGATCCCAGGGAATTCTTACCATTCCTCCTATCGAGCTGTTTGGCTTGGCTTTCAGCTCTGAGCAATTGGTGCCGTTCTTTTACTTGACATTATCCCTGACAATCATTTGCACCCTAGTCCTTGTTTTAGTTATTAAATCCTATTGGGGCACAGCATTTCTAGCTCTGAAAGATTCTGAAAATTTTGCTGCCAGTCTGGGGATCAGTGCTTTTAAGTATAAATTGATGGTTTTTGCACTTACCTCTTTTATTACAGGGTTGTTTGGGGCTCTCTACGCACATTATGTCGGTATGTTGTCGACAAAAATGCTGAGCATGGATGTCTTTACAATTCTGATGATCATGATGGTAATCGGTGGTATCGGTAAATACCCCGGTGTTGTCGTCGGGGCGGTTATCACTGTAACTCTCAGTCAGCTTCTGGCTCCTCTGGGAATGTATCGCCCTCTGATAATGGGCGCTATTGTGGTAGTTCTGGTACTGTTTCTTCGGGATGGTATAATAAGCCCGATTATACGAATTTTGTCTTCATGGCAAAGAGTTGGCGTGGAAGAGGAATAACCTAACCCGACAAGTCGGAAAATTTTTTAGTATCGCGGGATAAGTGCCTTGAAGGTATATTCAACGATATGATTTTAAAATACATTACTTAGTTTCTTGGAGTCTGCGCTTACCTGTTTTTTATGACAGGGTTTCAGGAGTAAGGCACTAAAATATTTTATTAAACGAGGAGGAGTAAAATGAGAAAAACTGGATTATTGGCCATTATTTTTACACTTGTTATGCTGACAACTACGTCGGTTTTTGCTGCTGACACTATCAAGGTCGGAGTTCCTTTGGCAGCGACCGGAGCGTATGCCGGTTCAGGTGACAATTACTGGAAGGGCATCGATATGGCGATCAACGAGATAAATAAAGGCGGCGGTCTGCTTGGGAAACAGCTCGAAGTTGTTCGTTTCGACTCCCAGGAATTTGCTCCTGAAATTGTCATGCAGGGAGCTAACTACCTGTGTGGTAAGATGAAAGTGGCTTCAGTTCATGCCGGATGGGCGGGATGGGGGCAGGATATCCGGGCCTATGGTAAATATGATGCACCTTTTTTCTGTGATGACGGAGCAATGCCTGCAGTAGAAGTTTATAAGAGTGATCCTGAAAAGTATTACAATACATATTTCATCACCGATACCGGGGGTGATCAGGCGAACAGTATGTTCAATATGCTGACAGCTCTGCCCTATGATTACCCCAATAAAAAAATTGTTATTATCAATACCGATGATGCATGGGGAATGGAAGTGGGTGATACTCTTTCAAAACGATTCACAAAAATTGGCTGGAAAGTGGCGAAGCGGGAAACTGTTCCTTACGGTACAAATGAGTGGGGGCCGATTCTGACAAAAATCAGAAGAATTAACCCTGCCATCATCCATATTGAGATTCCCAGCTCCCAGGAGGTAATCACTTTTTTCCGTCAGTTTATTAAACAGCCAACTGACTCGATTCTCAGCTATGGCTGGTCCATTACACCCCTTGAAGTGTTGACAACTCTGGGCAAAGATGCTGATGGAATTGTTGGTGAAATGCCTGCAGGTATGCCGGCACCAAAGGCCCCCAACGCCAAATCTCAGGCCTGGGTTGACCAGTACATGAATATCTATAAGCATCCGGTTCCAGCCGGTTCCTGGATCGCCTATACCAGTGTGATGGCATGGGCCGAGGCGGTTAAAGCGGTAGGGGATGAGTATGATTTTAAAGCGGTCAACAAGCATCTTAAAGATGTGGGCTATGACGGGTTACAAGGCAAGATGAAATTTGGTGAAAATAATACCCTGCATGCTCAGCCCGCTGCCCCTATAGTTCACTATCAGGTGCAGGACGGAAAACTTGTGGCACTTTTCACCGACCCGCCACTCAAACCATATGGAGAGTATAAGTTTCAGGTACCTCGCTGGATAAAAAAATAAACTGAAGAAAAAGTGAGGGCTTCAGTTTTGGCAGAATAACACTTTATCCGAAGTTAACGCAGGGGGGGGCTCATCTGCCTGTTGATCTTTGCAGGTCTGCAGGCTGATGAGCATCCCCTCTTTAATTATATGAAAGTCCTGCGATAATCTAACATTGCCTATAAACATTAACTGTGACGATCTATTCCATGACTCTCATGGGGCTATTGAGTATGACTGAAATCCGGGAAAGCAGATATAAGGAGTTGTTGATATGGCTGGTAATATAAGTGCAGTAACCTTCGACCTTTGGGACACTGTTATTGTTGATGAATCTGATGAACCCAAACGAGCTGCAAGGGGACTGTTATCTAAATCTTTAACAAGAAGAGAGCTTGTCTGGAAATTCCTCGAAAAGCATGAGCTGATTTCCAGAGAGCTGGTTGATGTGTCTTATGCTGCAACTGATGCTGCTTTTCGTAAGGTCTGGTATGATCATAGCTGTACCTGGTCAGTAAATGAGCGTCTTGAAGTGGTTTTGAAAGGACTTGGCCAAACGCTGCCGGAAGAGGAGATGGCTGAACTTGTAAGGCTCCATGAAGAGATGGAGTTTGAAATTCAACCCGACCTGGCTCCCGGTATCGTGGAGGCCATCAAAGGACTTCATGGCAAATATAAACTGGGTGTCATTTCAGATACTATTTTCAGTTCAGGCCGTGTTCTTCGAAAGCTTCTCCGGGCCAATGATCTTGAACAATACTTTGATGTGTTCATTTTTTCAGATGAAGCGGGCTGCTCAAAACCAGACTCGAGGACGTTTACTGCAGCTGCAAAAGGGCTTGGAGTGGATATCACAAAAATTGTCCATGTGGGCGACAGGGACACGAAGGATATCAAAGGTCCTCAGAATCTTGGTGCTAAAGGTATTTACACAACTGTAGTGAATGATCGGGGCAGTAGGGATAGCAGTGCAGATGCTATTTGCAGAGATTATGCAGATCTTGTTGAAATTGTTGATACATTGAATAATGGGTAGTTGTTCTGTTAGTCTTAAAACTTATAACCTGAGAGGGAAAAATGGGAACAGCGGCGCATTTTCTCATCATTGATGGGTATCCCAAAGCCAGTCGTAATGATTTGCAGGCTGCCGGGATGCAGTTTGCCTGGAAGCTTTATGGTGATCTGCTGCAGAGGAATCTAGCCGGGGCAGAGTATGATGTGTTGCTGCCAAGTGATCCCGGCGTGGAAATACCCAGCGAAAAAGAACTTGGAAAATATTCCGGAATCCTCTGGACAGGATGTAACCTCTGTATCTTCGATGACGAAAATCCAAGTGTCATCAAACAGATTGAGCTGGCAAAACTGTGTTATGAAATTGGTATCCCAAGTTTTGGCAGTTGCTGGGGACTGCAGATAGCTGTGGTTGCTGCAGGCGGAAAGGTTGCAGCCAATCCAAGGGGAAAGGAAATGGGTATTGCCAGGAAAATCAGACTTACAGGAGAGGGGGTGACTCACCCCATGTTCCAGGGAAAACCCTCTGTTTATGAGGCGTATATCAGCCATGATGATATGGTGACTGAAATCCCGGAAGGAGGGGTTATCCTGGCGGGCAATGATTTCACGCCCATCCAGGCTCTTACCGTCACCCATAAAAAGGGGACTTTCTGGTCTGTCCAGTATCATCCGGAATATAACCTCCATGAGATGGCCTGCCTGATTATAGCCAGAGAGGATCCGCTGATACAGAGAGGTTTTTTTAGGGATCCCGCTGATCTGAAGGCTATGGTTGATAAAATGAAGATCCTTTATAGAGAGCCTGACAGAAAAGATCTCCGCTGGCAGCTTGTCATTGATGATGATGTCCTTTCCAGCGAAATAAAAGAGTGCGAGTTTAAAAACTGGATTAATGAGCTGGTTTTACCCTTTAATGCACAAAAAGATGGAGAATAACAATGCATAGTGGTGTTTCAAAATTCTCATTTCCGACAACTATATATTTTGGCGCTGGTGCCATTGATGAGCTGCCTCAGTATTTGAAAGATGTCGGCATAAAAAAACCTCTGGTAGTTACTGATCCAGGAATGCTGCAAACCGCAGTTTTTCCCAGGGTCGAAGGGGTGTTAAGAGATTCGGCCATCGCGTTTGGCCTTTTCTCCCAGGTTAATCCAAACCCTCTCGACAGTGATATCCAGAAGGCAGTGGATATGTACAACGAAGAGGCGTGTGACGGGCTCATTGGTCTTGGTGGCGGCAGTGCCCTTGATGCAGCTAAAATGGTGCAGGTTATTGCGGGTCATGGTGGCAAGGTTAATGATTATGATATTTCCACGGGAGGAAATGAGAATATAAAAGGTCCCCTTCCGCAAATGGTGGCCATTCCTACAACTTCCGGTACCGGCAGTGAAGTTGGGAGCTGCTCCGTTATAACGTCTGTTGCGCTTGGCAGGAAATTTCTGGTATGCAGCCCCCTGCTGATTCCTGCCATTGCCCTGCTTGATCCGGAACTCACCATGGGCATGCCTGCGGCTCTTACTGCAGGAACCGGCATGGATGCTTTTACCCATTGCATTGAAGCATTGTCTGTCAAGGATTTCCATCCGATGTGCGATGCCATCGCCCTTAAAGGAATAGAATTTGTGGCACACTATCTTGAAACTGCCGTTAAGGAGCCGGATAATATTGAGGCCAGAGGATATATGCAGCTGGCTGCCATGATGGGTGCTGTTTCCTTCCAGAAGGACCTCGGCGCTGCTCACTCCCTGTCCCATTCGCTCTCCGCGGTTTGCCATGTTCCCCACGGTCTTGCCAATGCTATCTGTCTTGTACCTGTGATGAAGTTTAATAAGGAGAACTGCCTGGAAGAATATGCAGAAGTAGCTGCATGTTTTGGCATTAATACCTTTGACATGTCCCGGGAAGAAGCTGCTGAAAAAGCAATAGAGGCAGTGGCAGATCTTAAAAAGCGTATAGGCATACCGGATAAATTGTCCGACGTGGGAGTGAAGGAAAAAGATCTTGAAGAGCTTACGGAAAAGGCATTTCTGGATGGCTGTCATCAATCCAATCCAAGATCCTGCACCAGAGAAGATCTAAAAGAACTCTACAGAGAAGTTTTATAAAAGCTACTCACAGCAGATTCATTTCCCAGGAGGGCTAAAAGTTATGGCTAAAGGATTTACTGGAACTATTCTGAAAGTTGATCTTACAATCGGTAAAACAGAACGCATCGAATTGTCCGATGAATTCTATCGAACATATATGGGTGGGAGTGGTTTCGGGGCTTATTTTTTATTAAAAGAGCTGAAGAAAAAAACTGATCCTTTTGCTCCTGAAAATATTGTCACTCTCGCACCGGGCATCACCACAGGAGCAGCGGTCAGTGGTGTCAGTCGTTGCTGCATAACAGCTCTGTCTCCGGAAACCGGAGGTGTCGGGGACAGTCAGCTGGGCGGAAACATCGGTCCTATGATAAAACGGGCTGGTTATGATGGCATTGTTATCACAGGCAAAGCTGCTGGCCCAAGTTATCTCCTTGTGGATGGGGAGAGTGTTGAAATAAAAGATGCAGCACATATTTATGGTAAAACTGTTTTAGAAACCCACGACGCATTGACAGATGAACATGGTGACAAAAAGATCAGTATACTGCAATGCGGACCGGCCGGCGAAAACCTGGTTCGGTTTGCATGTCTGATGGGTGACTTCAATCATGCCGCCGGTCGTGGGGGAATGGGGGCTGTTTTTGGCAGCAAGAATCTAAGGGCCGTGGTAGTGAAGGGGGAGGGAAGTGTTGATTTTGAAGACTCCGATACCCTGAAAAAACTGGCAAGGCTTGCAATGGATCGGCTGCCGGGATCCGGTTTTCCAGAAATACTTCAAGAGCTGGGAACTCCAGGTGTTACAGCTCCCCAGGCGGAGGGGGGTAACTTTGCCACCCATAATTTTTCCAGAAGCTGGCATAAAGATTATATGAACCTTCATGGCGGCACCTATGAAAAAGAGATAGGTGCCGGAAATACCACCTGTTTTGGCTGTATTCTTGGATGCAGGAAAAAGGTGAAAGCGGAATCTCCGTGGAAGGTAACAGATCGGCTGGGAGGGCCTGAGTTTGAGACGCTGGGGCTTTTAGGCTCCAACCTTGATATTACTGATGCCGTTGCTGTGGCTAAGGCCAATGAGCTTTGCAATAACTATGGACTTGATACTATTTCCATGGGCGGGATCGCAGCCTATCTTTTTGAATGTCTGGAAAAAGATCTGGTAACTCCGGCTGACTGTGACGGTAAAGAGCTTGGTTTCAACGATCCGGAAGGATTGTTCTGGCTTATAGAACAGGTTGTTCATCGGCATGGCATCGGCGATACTCTGGCCGACGGGCTCGTCACCGCTGTCGCAAAACTGGGTCTGGAAACAGAACCCTATGCCATCCATGTAAAAAATAAAGTTCCGGCAGTTCATATGGCCCAGGTTAAGCCCAGCCTAGCCCTGATGTATGCTGTTTGTCCTATTGGTCCTGATCATATGTCCAATGAACATGACTGGCTGCTTGCCAGTGAAGCTGAATTTTCCAAAAGCCTTGGCATACTTGGTGGAGGTGAACTGGATTGTGCCGATCTAAACAAAGTTCGCATGACAGTCTATTCACAATATTACTACAGTTTACTGGATACTATTTGCCTCTGTATGTTTTGCTGGGGATGTGGTAGTCTGTTTAATTACCGTGATCTTGTAGATCTCCTGCATCACACTGCTGGCTGGGACTGTACAATGTTTGAGCTGATGAAGGTGGGAGAGAGAAGAATCAACATGTTGCGCCAAATCAATACCAGGCAGGGATTTAGTTCAAAGGACGACACCCTTCCCCAGCGCCTTTTTGAAAAGCTTCCCGATGGACCTGCCAAAGGCAGATGTGTTGATAAAGACGCTTTTGCCGAGATGCGTGGCCTATACTATGATCTAATGGGCTGGGATGATATCACTGGTACCCCCAGGGCTGGGAAATTAAGAGAGCTTGGCCTGGAGTGGGCCATTTAGTTTTCCTCTAACCAGTTATGATGATCTCGTAAAAAGGTCACTCGATGTCTACGCTTATCGGAAGTTCCAGATGGCTAAGTCAAAAAGTTCGATACACGAGGCGTAGCGTTTTTCCCGGGCCCTCAACAATACATGTGGTATGTTGAGGTTCTGAGAAAAACCTGCAACGAAGGAGATCGGACTTTTTACGACGCCATTAGTTATAAGCTCTTCCAAAAGAATTGTAGGAGAGTTCTTTATCAAGTTGCCTGACGAATAAAAGCACCATACCTTTTATCAGGTATTTAGTGTTCTCCCGACAGGAGTTCACATCATTTAAAACAGGAGGATGGATGAAAGTATTAAAATTAGCTTTAACGATGTTTGTACTGGTTTTGTTAAGTTTGCCATGTGTTTTGTCGGCAGCACCCCAGGGTACCTTGCGAGTGGGGTTAAGTGCCATGCCCAATGCTATTGATCTACCCATGAGTTCAGAACGAAATGCTCACAATGTAAGTTGGCAGATATATGATCCGCTGGTCTGGACCGATGATAGTGGCAAGTCAGTGCCTGCACTGGCGGAAAGCTGGACGGTTTCCAAGGATGGTACGGCATACACCTTTAAATTACGTAAAGATGTGGTCTTCCACAATGGTGAACCCTTTAATGCCGATGCCGTAGTGTTTTCATGGAAACGCGGCAGTGGCACAAAAATGCAGTGGAAGGATAAATGGGCCATGGCAGAGTCGGTTAAAAAGATTGATGACTATACTGTGACTATTGCCACCAAAGGGCCTAACCCTCTGATGCTTCGAATGCTGTCGGAATACTGGGCAATGGTTCCACCCAAGTACCATGCCGAGGTAGGTGAAAATGGTTTTCAGAAACATCCTGTAGGTACCGGGCCATTTATGTTTAAACAGTGGAAAAAAGGTGACAGAATTATTTTTGAAGCTAACCCGAACTATTACGAAAAAGGGTTCCCAAAAGTCAAAAACCTGATCTTCCGTCCAATCCCCGAATCCAGCACCCGCGTGGCAGCTATTAAGACAGGTGAAATTGATATTGTAACACGTTTAAGTGCGGAAGAAGCAGATAGTTTAAAAGGGGCGTCAAATGTCAAGATGAAAACGTACCCGGTTGACAGGGTTTATTATATCACATTTAACAATCTGACTTCGGGTAAGGGTAAACCCACTGAAAACCCACTGGTGCGCCAGGCAATGAACTATGCAGTGGATGTGGATGCCATCATAAAAGCACTTCTCAACGGCCATGGAGTTCCAATTGCCGGTTTTGTAACCTCTGAGAACTGGGGCTTTGATAAGGACAATAAGCCATTTGGTTATGATCCTGAGAAAGCAAAAAAACTGCTTGCTGAGGCAGGGTTTCCCGATGGCTTTGAAATTGATTTTGCTGCTCCTGCTGGTGCGTACACCAATTTTGAGCAGGTTTGTCAAGCCATTCAGGGCTACCTTGAAGCTGTTGGTATCAAAACCAATCTTGACATTATGGAATCCGGTAAATACTGGAATATGGAAGCTAAAAAGGAATTGCCGCCACTGTTTGGTGACAGTTGGTCCGAGGCTACAGGGGAGGCTTTACCCCGCTTAAAAGGTTCTCTTGGAGGAATGAAGGCCAGTTATTCAGCCTGGTCTGATCCGAAAATCGACGTTCTGCTGGAGAAAATAGGTACAACTGTGGATGATGATGCCCGGGCAAAGTTATATGTCGAATTGCAGGGCTATATGATGGAAAACCCTCCGTTTATTTATCTCTATCAGCCAGTTACGTTTGAGGCAATGAACCCCAAAGTTAAAGATTATAAGCCCCGTGCGGCTGAAAATTACTACCTCAAAGGTACATATCTGGAATAATCGCACGCCATCACTATATCGGCGTTCATCATCTATGACTGAACGTCGATTAATAATCAGTAGTGTCCTGTTAACGAATTGCATAGCGTCAAAAACGGCTTCATGGGTTACTTTTGTCCGCTTTTGGCAGTAGATTTCTTGATTTTCAAATATTTTTCACATCCAATTTGTATCATGCGAGTTCCTCGCAGAGACTGATACAAATCAAATGCAAAAATATTAAAAAATGTTACGAAATTTACTGGATGACGCTCCCAAAAGTTACCCACGAATCCTCCTGCATGATCTAAACCGGACACTACTGATTAATAATAGGAAAATTGTTAACTATTCGGGTGGTTAAATTCAACATTAAGGGGACATAAGACATTTACTTCTTGTTGAGTTTTACCCTACCTGAATAGCCGCCACTATAGCTGCAATGTAGCAGATGAAGAATTTTACGAATCCATCGAAGGTGGGATCATATGCAACGCTATATTCTTTCCCGTTTATTTCAATCCTTTATAATGCTGGTCGGCGTGCTGTTTATTGTTTTCTTTATGCTTCAGCTCACTGGAGATCCTGTTGCGCTGATGGTATCTCGTAACGCCTCTCCTGAGCAGGTTGAAGAATTGCGTGAGGAACTGGGATTTAACCGTCCAGTGATGGTGCAATTTGCCGATTTTATAAGCAAGGCAGTGAGAGGGGATTTTGGTATGTCCCTGCGCCATAACCAACCAGCTATGGAGCTTATTCTTGAGCGGCTGCCTGCCACCGTGGAGCTTGCTTCCATTGCTTTGCTCTTTGCCATGGTTGTGGGAATACCGCTGGGTCTGCTGGGAGGGGCAAATCCGGGCAGCATCTGGGATGCTTTTGCCAGAGGGGCAGGGCTTATAGGCCAGACTATACCTAATTTCTGGCTGGCCTTGATCTTAATCATGGTTTTTGCTGTTAATCTGGGCTGGTTTCCCTCTTTCGGCCGGGAAACCTGGCAATTTATGGGCCTTGCTCTGCCGACGAAATCCGTAGTACTTCCGGCTTTTGCCCTGGGGTTGTTTACCATGGGGCAATTAGTACGTTTTACCCGGTCAGCCGTACTGGAAATCAAAAATGAAGATTTTGTACGAACGGCATATAGCAAAGGACTGGCTGACTGGCGTGTCTATGTCAAACATATCCTGCGCAATGCCGCCATTCCTTTGATCAGTATTCTCGGGGTCCAATTCGGTTATCTTTTGAGTGGCTCCATTTATATCGAAACCATATTTTCCTGGCCGGGCCTTGGTAATCTCCTTGCTGAATCCATTGGCAACAGGGATTTTGCCCTGGTACAGGCAATTGCATTTTTCACCAGTCTTGTTGTGGTCTCACTCAACCTGACGGCTGATATTGCTTATGGAATGGCTGACCCGAGAATCAGATATGGAGAACAATAATTATGGATAGTGAAGCAACAATAAAATCCACCGGGTCACGGATTGATGAAGAAGCTGAACGCGGTATATGGCCCAAACTTATTTATGTATGGCGGTTACTTTATCGTGATAAGGCCGGCATGCTCGGTCTCGCCATGTTTTTAATAGTTGTTGCGACAGCAGTATTTTCCCCCCTGCTATCACCCTACGATCCGCTGAAACAGGATTTGATGGCAGCGAAACAACCACCTGCCTGGTCAGAGAAAGGAGATATGTCCCATATTCTAGGTACGGATAACCTTGGTCGGGATATGCTTAGCAGAATTATTTACGGCAGCAGGGTATCGGTGACTGTTGGATTTTTCGGGGTACTGATAGCATGCTCTCTGGGAATGACCATCGGGCTGGTTTCAGGTTATATCGGAGGCCGGGTTGATAGTTTTATCATGGGAGGCGTCAATATGATTCTCGCCTTGCCGTACCTGGTGTTTGTGGTGTTTATTGCCTCAATTTTAGGCCGGAGTCTGATTAACGTTATTCTTATTTTTGGATTTACAAATATCCCCATTTTCGCAAGAATTACGCGAGGTGAGGTCTTGCGATTACGTGAATCAGGTTTTGTGGAATCCGCTCTCAGTATTGGCGCCACAAGAACCAGGATTCTCTTTAGTCATATTCTGCCAAATTTGCTGGGTCCTTTAATCACTATTGCCACCTTTGAAATGTCAGGTATGATTTTTTATGAGGCAGGTCTTGGGTTTTTAGGGCTGAGCGTTCCACCCAGTACACCCAGCTGGGGTAACATGCTGGCTTCTGGTCGTCAATATCTGACAATTTATCCATGGATTGCAACTTTTCCCGGGCTGGCTATCGTCTTTACCGGGCTGGGTATGAATTTATTTGGCGACTGGTTGAGGGATGTTCTTGATCCACGGTTACGGAGAACTAAACGCTGAAACAGGATCAACATTATAGCAAAAGGCAGTGAAGGAGTAAGGAATGACAAGAATTCTGAGTGTTAAAGACCTGGTAATCAAATTTTATACATTCGATGGTGTGGTACATGCTCTCAACAATATCGCTTTTGATCTTGAGGAAGGAGAAACCCTTGCAATTGTCGGCGAGAGTGGCAGCGGCAAGAGTGTCACCATGCTCTCTCTGCTTCATCTATTGCCCATGCCGCCGGCCAAAATTGAAAATGGAGAGGCCTGGTTTTATGGCGATGGAAAAGAGCCAGTGGATTTGCTTAAATTGAACCGATCAGGTATTTCCAAAATTCGGGGGGGTAAAATTGGTTTTATTTTCCAGGATGCTTTAAGCGCCTTGAATCCGGTTATGACAATAGGACGACAGATATCCGAGTCAACTATGGAGCATTTGGGTCTTAGTCATGCAAAGGCTAAAGAAAAGACTATTAAACTTCTTAAACGGGTAGGAATTCCCGGTGCACGACAGCGGTATGACAACTTTCCTCACCAATTTTCAGGCGGTATGCGGCAGAGGGTTATGATCGCAGTGTCCATGGCCTGCAATCCAAAAATTGTCATTGCTGACGAACCAACCACTGCCCTGGATGTTACTGTGCAGGCACAAATTGTTGATTTAACCAAAGAGTTGCAAAAAGAGTTTAATATTGCAGTGGTATGGATTACCCATGATCTTGGCGTTGTGGCTGGAATGGCTGACCGTGTGCTGGTCATGTATGCTGGTGCCCCTGTGGAAATAGCCAAAGCTCAGGATCTTTATGCAAAACCCCAACATCCATATACCATTGGCCTGATGAATGCCTTACCCAATATGAAAGGAGATGGAGATTCCCGGCTTGCGTCCATTGATGGTATGCCACCGGATCTGATGGAAGAGCCTCAACACTGCCAGTTTGTCTGGCGCTGTTCCCATGCATTTGATCGTTGTTGGAAAGAAATCCCGCAACAGATCCACGTTGGTGATAATCATATTGTAAGCTGTTTTTTTGATGTTGATAAAGGGAGGCCAAGAGAAAATGCCTGAGTATACCAGTTCACAAAAGTCTGACAGTACCAGGGAGAAGCAGATCATGGTACGGGTTCAGAATTTAAAAAAATACTTTCCAATAACAAAGGGACTTATCTGGAGCAAACAGGTCGGTGCGGTTAAAGCGGTGAATAATGTTTCCTTTGACATTATGAAAGGTGAAACTCTTGGAGTGGTAGGAGAAAGTGGCTGTGGAAAATCAACTACGGGTCGGGCGATTTTAAATTTGCTTAAACCCACCTCGGGTAAAGTGTTTTTTGAAGACGTTGAAGTTACCGCGTTAAATAATGAGGAACTGCGTCATTTACGGCCCAGGATGCAAATGATTTTTCAGGATTCCTACGATTCCCTTAACCCCAGGCATTCAGTGGCAAAAATAATTGCCGAACCGATGGTTGTCAATAAGAGTGGCAGCCCGGCAGAGATTCGAGATAGAGTCATGGAACTCCTGGAACTTGTGGGACTTAATCCGAATCATGCCGTTCGCTATCCCCATGAGTTTTCCGGCGGTCAGCGGCAGCGGATCAACATTGCCAAGGCGTTGGCCCTGAATCCTGAATTCATTGTCTGTGATGAACCCATTTCCGCTCTGGATGTTTCAATCCAGGCGCAAATAGTTAATTTATTTCAGGATCTTCAGGAGCAGCTGGGATTAACATATCTGTTTATTGCCCATGATTTGAGTATGGTTCAACATATTTCCCACCGGGTGGCGGTTATGTACCTGGGGCAGATTATGGAACTTACAAGTTGTAAAAACCTTTCCGATAATCCTTTACATCCCTATACCCAGTCCCTGATGTCTGCAGTGCCGATACCGGA
>JAUVON010000353.1 GCA_030599175.1 Desulfobulbaceae bacterium
ACAATTCGGGCTTATCGTTGACTACATAGGCGTCACCAAAAAACTTGATGAGGCACTGGCATCCTACCGGGAGGCTGATGTGAAAAACGCCATGCAAGATCAGGATGTAGACCGTGCCGAGCTTAAGGCAGCACATGCCGAGGTAATGAATTTTATCAAAGGAATCCAGCGGGGAACAAACAACATCAAGGCAGAATATGATGCACTTGTTCAGGCATTGGGCACTGAGGACGTCTGGTTCACGTTCAGGCGCAAGGCAAAAGCCTTTATCCGTGCCTATGAAGCACTGAGTCCTGACCCCCCTGTACTGGATTATATGGATGATATGAAATGGGTGGCTGGCTTTATTTCCTATGCCACAATGGTCTTTGAAAAGAAAGAGGCAGTGGACCTTCGCACCTACAGCGCTAAAATACGCCAGATGCTGGAAGAACATCTTCATGTCACTGGCCTGATCTCCCTAATCAAACTGCGCAATATTACTGATCCGGAATTTAAAGATGACTTCAAGACCGAGAACAAGGCTGACGATGACCTTAAAACAGCAGCCATACGAAAAAGCACTGAGCTTAAGAAAATCCTGGCCCAGAAAAAGGAGGAGAATCCACTCCGCTATGGCCCATTTTCAGAGCGTGTACTGGCAGTGTTACAACGATTTGAACAAAGTCAACTGTCAGCGGTTGATACCTTAAAAGAATATAAGCAGATCGTACAGGACCTTGAGAATGAGGATAAGGCACATGAGAAATCCGGTTTAAATGAAAGTGCTTACGGAGTATATAAAATTCTGGAAACCTTTGTTCCAAAAGGTGAAATGGTAACAGAGGTACGAAAAGGATATGATAGTGACACTTCAAGTGAACAGGATTATCCTGATTTAATCCAGCAATTGGCTCAGGAGGTACATATCCTTTATACTTCAGATCAGTCTGCCCCAACTGGATGGCATCTGAAAGAACAGCTGAGAAAAGAACTTCGACAGGAAGTACGAAAAAAGGCTAACCATGCCGGACTAAATGATTTGATACCGATGTCAACACGAATCGAAGATTATGCACTCAAGAACTATATCAAGGTGTCATAAAATTGCCGTCCCTCACAGTTGGTAACACGCTTATTCCTTTTGAAATACGCCACTCTCCCACGTCACATCGAAGGCGGATTATTTTAACTCCAGATAAAGTGGAAGTAGTTGTTCCTGAGGGGGACAAAGAGGATGCCATTCTCAAATTCATGTACAGCCGTCGGCGATGGATATATGAAAAACGTGAGGAAATGATGGAAAAAATCAATAATTCCGCCAGCGTTCATCCTGATCGTTTTCTAACCGGAGCCAAGATTCTTTACCGGGGTAGAAGAATGCGTTTGGAAGTACAGTCCCATCAGAATAAGTCCATTGGAGTGGAATATCGAAATGGTTTTTTTATCAAACGACCTGAAAATTGTTCGGATTTCGAAATAAAAGCAGCCCTTGAAGAATGGTTGAAGGATCGAGTCCGTAGTGATGTGGATGTATTTGTAAAGCGTTATTCAAAAAAAATGGGGGTGGTTCCAAAAGAAGTCCGTGTTAAACCATTCAAGCATTTATGGGGGAGTTGTGGTAAAAACGGAATTATACACTTGAACTGGCAGTTAATTTTCGCACCAAAATCTGTATTGGAATATGCAGTTGTCCATGAGCTTTGCCATTTACAATACCGTAACCACTCACCTGAATTTTGGGTCAAAGTCAGAGAATTGTTACCAGATTATGAACTGCGAAAGAATTGGCTTGATAGGAACGAACATTCTCTTGAGACAAGTCAGCTTGGAATCGAAGGGAGTGTTATTTGAGGCTTGCCGATCTATTTTTCATTAACCAACACTTCCAAAATCGACTGGCTTATAGCTTCCTCTGCCTCCGGTTATTCCAAAATAAATTTTTAAATAATGAGGGGAATAGATTCAGGATAGTTGGCACAGTATCTGTGAAGCAGCTCCAACCGACCTGAGTACCTGCCAGAGTAGGGGGGCTCCGACCGGATCTTTCGCTGTGGTAGCTGGGTCAACTACGTCAAGTTCTGCGGTCAGCGGACTGCTTCAGCATCGTCCCTGGCCTACGCTACTACTTCCTGGGCTCTCGCCTTTTGCAGTAGTTGTAGCCCCTTACTACTTTACCCCTTACGTTTACGCTGCGTGAGCAGCGTTTACCACTGGTGGCGAAGCACCAAAGCCTGTGCGTGCGGCAAGCCGCACAGGACGGGTGCAAATCCGCCGACAATCCTACCCGCGAGGGCAAAACGCACAAAAAATAGTGGGAAAGAATGCATAATGTCGAAAATATTTACACTGAAATATGAATAAAAGTAAGAAAGTTCCCCTGAATCGGTCATATCAAATTTCCGGGCAGATAAAGAGATACTTCAGTAGTAAAGCAAATTCTATAAACGTAAATCATTTAACCAAAGATTCACATATTTATCAACAATTCCTACAAAGAGACATATTATGACACTTGATGAGGCTAAGATAAAAGAGATCTCTGATATAATCGTAAAAAAGACTCGTCCAAAAAAGATATACCTCTTCGGTTCCCATGCAAAAGGAACAGCCAGACCGGAAAGTGACCTTGGCCTGCTAATCATTGCAGATATGCCAGGTCCAAAAAACAAGCGGAGTCTTGCAGTCCGGCGTCTTTTCCCGAACAGGGATTTCTCTCTCTATGTTTTTGTTTATCATGAAGATGAATATAATGAAGAAGTTGGCATTGCCAATACGCTTGCCACCACAGTAGCGAGGGAGGGGAAGATCATTTATGCCGGATAAGACAAAACTTTTGAAAGAATTCACAGGATAGGATCGTATCCTGTAAATCCTGTTTATTCTGTCTGAAATGTCCATTTTCTTGATAATGATAGGAATATATTCACGATAGCTGGCACAGTATCTGTGAAGCGGCTCCAACTGATGTGAGTACCTGCCAGAGTGGATGGCCCCCTCCAAGTCTTTCGGGGCTGTGGCTGGTTCTTCTTTGCCAGGGTCAGCGATTCGCGACTACTTCTTCCCGCTCACCACATACACCACAGCCCCTACCGCCATCAAT
>JAUVON010000406.1 GCA_030599175.1 Desulfobulbaceae bacterium
ACACCAGCGGATTGGAAGCTCTCTGTAACTGCGTTTCCTGTTGTTATACACTCCGATATGGAAAGGACAGTTCATCGGTTTGAGCTGATATGCTATCCCATCGATATCCATCGGTGCATACATGTTTTCACTGTAGAAATCAAGATGGCCGGAAGTTTTCCATAGATCCTGGCGGGCTATATGCGGGGTGTAGAGAAGGTCATAGTCATGGCGGTAATGCTCATCTTTCCAGTAATCTTCCACAAGACGTCGCAGTTGGGCACCTTTGGGCTGCCAGAGGATCAGGCCTGCCCCTATATCTTCTTTTACTGTGAACAGTTCGAGTTCCTTGCCGAGTTTACGGTGATCTCGTTTTTTTGCCTCTTCAAGAGCATTGAGATGTTTTTTCAGCTCTTTCTTGTCGAAAAAAGAGGTTCCGTAAATGCGTTGCAGGACATCATTTTTTTCATCTCCACGCCAATAGGCACCAGCCACTCGGAGCAGCTTGAACGCTTTGATAAAAGAAGTGTTGGGAAGGTGAGGACCACGGCAGAGATCGGTAAAGTCTCCAACCTGGTAGAGGGTTACGGTATCACTCTCCAGATCTTGGATAAGTTCGACCTTATATTTTTCATCTTCAGCATCGAACCTCGAGATTGCTTCACTGCTCTGAATTTCTGCACGGGTAAAAGGAAGTGCCTGGCGTACAAGCTCCTCCATTTTAGTCTCAATCTTGTCGAAATCGTCAGGACTGAATGGTTCAGTTCTCAGAAAATCGTAATAAAAACCGTTTTCAATAGAGGGACCGATAGCTATCTTTATATCCGATCCGAAAATTTCCCTGACAGCCAGTGCCATAATATGGGCAGTGGAGTGGCGCAGGATATCAAAAGCTTCATCCGAGCCTATCTGCACCGGGCTTAAAGTTACATCTTCGGTGAGATGAGTAGTGAAGTCAGCAATAGAATCATTAATCCTGGCTGCAACAGTCCGTTTGCGCTGTTTGTTGGAAAGCAGCGTAGATATGGCTTCACCTACAGTGGTTCCGGCGGGTACGGAGGCACTCTCTCCTTTGTCTAAAGTTATATTGATATCTGTCATGATAATTTTCTACATAAAAACAAAGGCTAAAGAATTAACACCCTCTACAAGGTGTTCTTACTTTAGCCTCTTATCTTGGTAGGCGCGGGCGGGATTGAACCGCCGGCATCCACCACGTCAAGGTGGCGCTCTCCCACTGAGCTACGCGCCTGCTCAAACTTCGTAAGACTGGGAACCGACAGAAAAAAATTGTTGAATCCCCAAACTTGTTTCAAATACCAGTAAAACATGTAAGTGTCAAGTTAAAATCAACTCTTAAAGAGAAGAAAATCTGATTTTAAAATGGTGTTGATCGTGCCTCAATTGCTTTTGCCAGGGTGTATTTATCTGCATACTTAATATCCATTCCCATGGGAATGCCACATGCCAGTCGCGTCAGTTTGACCGGGGTGGCTTTGAGAGTATCTGCAAGATAGTTTGCCGTGGCTTCACCCGGTACTGTTGAGCTCGTTGCAATGATAACCTCTCTGACAGTACCGTTTGATACCCGTGCGAGCAATTCTTTGATCTTAATTTCCTCCGGTCCTATACCGTCAATGGGAGAAAGTACCCCATGCAGGATATGGTAATGACCAGGAAATGCAGCAGTTTTTTCAATGGCAAGCAGGTCAGCGGATTGCTCTACAACGCAGATAATATCAGCCTGACGTCTGGGCTCGGCACAGATATCGCACGGATCGTTTTCTGAAAAGGTAAAGCAGCATGAACAGAGCTGGATAGAGCCATGGAGTTCCGAGAGCGCCATGGCAAGATTTTTTGCCTGGGACGAAGGTCTGCGTAGAATATTGAGAGCAAGCCTTGTGGCAGTTTTCTTACCGATCCCTGGCAGAAAGGATAAATTCTCTATAAGGTTTTCCAGTGCTGGTGGGAGGACCTGCATAATTGTAAACTAAGTAAGATTTGAAAGTCCGGGAATATTGAGGCCGCCGGTGAGCTGCGCCATCTCCTGCTTGCCGAGTTCTTTAGCTTTTCTGATTCCGTCATTTGTCGCCGCGACTATGAGATCCTGCAGCATCTCCTGTTCCGCAGGGTCAATGACAGCATTCTCGATTGAAATTGAGAGTACATCTCCCTGGCCATTGACAGTGACCGTCACCATTCCTCCCCCGGAGCTTCCAGTGATGGTTTTTTGAGCTAAATCCTGTTGAATTTTAGCCATTTTTTCCTGCATGCCTTTTGCCTGCTGCATTATGCTGTTAAGATCCATATGTTTCTATTCCGTTGTTATGATTTTTTATTTTTTCTGCTGCCTGCTTCTCGGTCCAATCCTGATATCACCAACCTGGCCGTTAAAAATCTCTGCAGTCATAAGAACCAGAGAGTCATTGGCGAGTTCCTGCCTTTTCCGCTGGGG
>JAUVON010000086.1 GCA_030599175.1 Desulfobulbaceae bacterium
GAAATCATTGGCTACAAGTTTGTCAGCCTTGGTAAAATGATGGATGGCATCAGAAAAGGCGTGGATGCCAATCAGGCGCTTGAAGATGCCTCGGGAACCTATGGCAGGTTTTCAGACGCAGTAAAGACTATTGATCCCCGACAGGAATAAAGGAGAAAGAATATGGCACTGTTTGAAAGTTACGACAGGCGGATTAATCAGATTACTCCTGTCCTGGAAAAATATGGTATGCAGTCCCTGGAAGAGGCAAAAGAAGTATGTGCCAGTTACGGCGTAGATGTTGCCACAATCGTAAAGGGTATCCAGCCGATATGTTTTGATAATGCACTATGGGCATACACCCTGGGTGCAGCCATTGCCATAAAAAATGGTCAGACGAAAGCTTCGGAGGTAGCCGCCACCATAGGTGAGGGATTACAGGCCTTCTGTATTCCCGGCTCTGTTGCCGATGATCGCAAGGTTGGTATCGGGCATGGCAACCTTGCAGCCATGCTGCTGAGGGAAGAAACCCGGTGCTTTGCCTTTCTTGCCGGCCATGAATCTTTTGCTGCAGCTGAAGGGGCCATCGGTATAGCGCAGTCGGCGAACCGGGTGCGGCAGCTTCCCCTGAAGGTGATCCTCAACGGGTTAGGAAAAGATGCCGCAAAAATTATCGCCAGGATCAATGGCTTTACCTATGTGCAGACCAGCTTTAACTACTCCACCGGTGAGCTCTCTGTCGTTAATGAGACAATCTATTCAGACGGAGACCGGGGCAAGGTAAGATGTTTTGGTGCAGACGATGTACGGGAGGGTGTGGCCATCAATCATCTTGAAGGGGTTGATGTGTCAATAACCGGGAACTCCACCAACCCGACCCGTTTTCAGCATCCCGTAGCAGGTACCTACAAAAAGGAATGCATGCAGCAGGGTAAAAATTACTTCTCGGTTGCCTCCGGCGGAGGTACCGGCCGGACTCTGCATCCGGATAATATGGGGGCTGGCCCCGCCTCTTACGGCATGACGGACACCATGGGACGTATGCACTCTGATGCTCAATTTGCAGGATCGTCTTCGGTTCCAGCCCATGTAGAAATGATGGGATTGATCGGAATGGGCAACAATCCCATGGTAGGTGCTACTGTCGCCGTGGCCGTAGCTATAGAGCAGGCTGCAGAATAACGTTTAAAAGAAAAGGCAGCTCTTGGCTAAAGGCTGCCTTTTCTTTTTCCAGTATACATAGATTTAAGAATGGATCAGCGCAGAGGAGGTGAATACTGCAATCCACCACGGTTCCAGAGATTATTCAGGCCCCGGTCAACATTCAGCGATGATTCAGAACCAAAACTGCGTTCAAAAACCTCGCCGTAATTTCCCACTTGTTTAATTATTTGATACGCCCAGTCATCTTTCAATCCTAACCCTTTGCCCACACTCCCTTCCTGCCCCAACAGCCTTTTCACAGCAAGGTTGTTGCTGATTATCATTTCACCGACATTGGTCGAATCTATACCCAGTTCCTCTGCAGTAATCATTGCATAGAGGCTCCATTTGACAATATCGAGCCAGGTATCATCGCCGTGTCGAACAACCGGCCCCAAGGGTTCTTTAGAGATAACACCGGGCATTACCACTGCACTTTTCGGATCAGCCAAACCAAGCCGCACGCCATACAGCATTGACTGCTGCATGGTAATCAGATCGCATTTGGCCTCAGAAAACCCTTTTACAGCAAGATCTGAAGTTTCAAAAATCACATTTTTATACTCAATTTTATTCCGTGCAAAATAATCGTCCAGGTTTTCCTCCATAGCAGAGCCAACCTGGCTGCAAACCCTTACTTTTTTCAAGTCGGAAATGCGGCTCGCTCCAAGTGATGTGGCAACAAGCAGTCCCTGACCGTCATAATAGCTTATTCCTGTAAAATGAACAGCCAGCGCTGCATCCCGGCTGAATGTCCAGGTTTCATTTCTTGAAAGAATATCAACTTCCCCGGAAAGCAAAGCCGAAAAACTCTCCTTTTCTGCAAGCGGCAGATACTTTACTTTCTCAGCATCTTCAAGGGTCGCAGCAGCTACAGCCCGGCATATATCCACATCAAGCCCCGACCAATTTCCCTGCTCATCAACGGTGGAAAAACCTGTCGTGCCGGTGGAAACACCACACAGCAGAAACCCCCGCTTGATTACTCCTTCTTTAGTCGTGGCTCCGGCAGAACCAGCTAAGAAAACAGTGGCTATCAGCAGACATATCCAACCCGCATATTTTCTATTCATCTTTGCTGTCAGAGATAAAATTAGTTGTTGTGAACGTAATCAGTCCGAAGTAAAGATACCAACCATAGCCTCGCTTGTCCATCTAAAGGGTGCCGGAATTGAAGAACAAATGCCACAGACTCAGTACAGTTCCCCTTTGAAAGGTGGAAAAACAGATTGATAAGAGTCACAATGTTGTCATACATAATCAGAAAATAAATTGCGCTTCTTCCGCTTTGCAAAAGAAACCCACCCACACAGCTCGATTTGTTGCCGCAGAAACACTCTGTAACCTGTTTCAGTCCAGATCTTCAGTTAAAATCCTTTTTAATAAAAATATAAAAAAATACAACCTCCCTTCCAAAGAACGTAACTTGGCAATGAACCTGGTTTATGGTGTTCTTCGTCAACGTCAATTCTTAGACTCCATTTTGCAGGAAAGGAGCAAAACACCGATCCGTAAACTCCATCCTTTTGTTCATCAGTCACTTGCTGTCGGCCTCTATCAGATATTTTTTCTTACCAGCATACCTCACTCAGCAGCGGTTAATGAAGCAGTAAACAGCTGCAAAGTAAAAGGTGTACCCAAAAGGCTTCATGGCTTTGTCAATGGTGTTTTACGTGAAACTATCCGGTGCAAAGAAAATACAGCCCCGGCTGAAATCGCCCCAGCGGAGCACGATGACAAGCCTGTGTATAATCATCCTCAGTGGCTGATCAGCAGATGGATAAAGCATTTCGGAGGAGAGGAAACAGCTCGTATCTGCAGGGAAAACAACAAAGAACCCCTTCTGACATTACGGGTAAACAGTGGTCGTATATCCAGGGCGGATTTATGCCGACAGCTCGAACAACACAAGATCAGTCACCGGCCTGGCAGATATGCTCCGGACAGCATCGTGTTACCCGATTTTCATGGTTCCATACAATCTATTCCGGGATACGAGCAGGGATTTTTCCAGATTCAGGACGAAGCGGCACAGTTAGCCACCCTGCTGCTGGGTCCCTTGAAAAACCGAGGAATCTATCTCGATGGCTGCGCCGGGCTTGGCGGCAAAACCAGTCACCTGCTCCAGTTGGGAGTACACCGGAACCTGAAGATATATGCTGTTGAACCGGAGAAACGGCGGTTGCAAAAGCTTCTGGAAAACCGGCATCGCCTCTTTCCAGAAAGTAAACTCTCCATTTATGAAGGAAGTCTCCAGGGCTTTGGTGCAAAATGCCCCATACAATTTGACGGTATCCTCATCGACGCCCCCTGCTCCGGTACCGGTGTCATTGGGCGTCATCCGGATATTCGCTGGAACAGAAAAGAAGATGATCTTCAACGATACCAAAAAGAACAACTCGAATTACTCGAACAGGCACAACTACTTCTCGGTCCAAAGGGTGTGCTTGTCTATGCCACCTGCTCTCTTGAACCTGAAGAAAACCAAAATGTTATACACACCTTTCTTGCAACCCATCCGGATATTGAACTCACGAATTGTGCAGAGCAACTACCCAAAGCTGCCCAGCAATTTGTAAAGGACAAATTTTTCTGCCCCCATCCATCACCAACCATCGATGGTTTTTTTGCTGCACGGATGAAACGAACGTAAAATTTTCCGACCTGTCGGGTTAGCATCTTCAAACTTCTCCCACTCCAGATGCTCAGGGTTATCGTTTAAACTGAGGATCAAACTTCCAGTCAGGGTACAGTGGAAATATACTGGCTTTGGTTAATGTCAATTTTGGGTACTTTGGAGAATTTTTTCTACATGTACTGCTCAGTCATCTCCAATATTTTCTGGAATTATCAATAATTTAGATTGCTGCATTTGCAGCTGGTTTTTTAGAAATAATTATGGATTTTCAAAAGCGCCAGAATGCTCCTTTTCGGGCAAGTCGTTTGGGGATGATCAAGTTAGGTAGATTCGGGAACAACCTCAAGTCTTAACTTTTCTCTCTGTGGTTGACCTTAGTACTGGCAATCCTGTTTGATTTTAAGGCGTCTCATGTCATAGACTGACACAAGATTGTAGTGGATTAACAGCAGGATCGCTTCCTGCCAGCGAGCCCGATCACCAAGTTTCGTTTGTTACTTTGCATATATGGGGCTGTCGATAAAATCGCCATCGCTGATATCGGCTGTGGAACCGGTTTGTCCACATTCATTTGGACAACCATATGCTGATGAAATTTACGTAATACCAATGCCCCCCTTGTCGTGTTCAAGTTTGAGATGCTCACAGTGTGATGGAAAGGGTATAGGGGGCATTTTCTTCAGTGCCTTTTTTACTATTTCTCTGCCGAAAAAATGTACGACCAGATAGCATCCTGTGTAACATTGTGGTATTGTGCCTTACTCGAAGCAAGGTCAATTCTTGTGCTGTAATTTTGCATACAATAAAACAAAGGATAAATAAAAATGTTCAAAACTCGTACTGTCTTACTTACTGCTTTACTGGTGATATTTTCCCTCTCAGCCGTTGATCTTATGGCCCAAGGAAATGGAAAGGGAAAACAAAACAGCAATTCTCCTTTTCTGATAACAGGCAAAATGCCCCATCTCACTAAACTGTTGATGAAACAGTGGGATAATCCTGAATTACATCTTTCAGATGAGCAAAAAAACAAGCTCCTTGTGGTAAGGAAGGAAACGATTGAAAATGCCCAGAGGCTGGGTAAGGAAATTACGCCCCTTGAAAAACAGGTCGCAGAAGCAACTCTTTCAGGAGAAGAACCAGATTCACTTCAGCCACTTGTCCAGTCTATTGCTAAACTAAAAACTGAGGCAACCATGGTTCACCTTCGTTGCATATACAATACCCAAAAAATACTGAATCAACAGCAGCTGGATTTCCTAAACTCAAATTAGGTTCGACCAACCCGCAAGGGCGCTGAGAAATTCCCCCCCAGCGCCCTTACTTCTTATTTTGCTTATCATACCTGAATACAGGCTTCTGGTTTAGAAGCTATACCGCAGCCCAAGCATCAAATCATTACTGCTATGGTCAAAATCTGCACCATCAATGGTAACATCACTGGTACCAATATAACGGTATTGGGCATCTACAGACCACTGCTCGTTAAAAGCATACGCCACACCACCAATAAATTGGTAAGTGAATACGTTATCATCCTCAGAGCTGCTAAAACCTGGATCATTAATATCAAGTTTGGATATACCAATTCCTAAACCGGCAAACGGTGTCCACGCTGATCCGGTATCGACATCATAAAAGCCATTAATCATAAGGGAACGGGTTTTCAAATCACCATCGTTAAAGTCATCGTAAGCGGTGTCATGAGAAAACAGCTCAAGGTCATTCTTATGTCCGAGGAGCTCAATTTCCATGCGCATTGGATTTGCAAAGTCATAGCCTGCAGCAATTGAACCTGCTAAGCCGTTCTCGAAAGTCATCGTCGCAATTCCAGTCGAGTTGTTCATGTTATCAACATCCGTGTCTATGCCCATACCTAGACCGAGATTTGCCTTAAGATAAAAACCTCCATCGGCTGCCATTGAAATCATGGGAACAGAAACCACAGCCAAAGCCACTACAGTACATACGATTTTTTTCATTTTTTTCCTCTTATTGAACATGTTTAATATATTCTGTACCAGCATGTTCTTTATGCTCACACAGACACAGGACGTCCATACAGCTTGTTTACAAAATTGATCTCACACGTTATTCAATTGGTTTTCCGGCCAAATGCACCTTTGCCCACATCTCAATTGGTTCAGGTGAACCTCCACCATGGGTGCCTCTATTCCCTCCCATTTTTTTATTTCCTCCACCATTTCCTTTTCCACCTCGTCCGCCACCTTTGCCTCTGCCACCACCTCTAGAGCCTTGGCCGGAAGGCCTTTCAACCTTCCCAGTCTCAAAGCCAATACCAACAATTTGGAGGTCATCTCTTGCTGCGCTAAGAGGCATTTTTAATTCATAAACCAGATACCCTTGCTCCAATCCAAGTCTGGGGTAAATTCCAAGTCCTTCAGCCTTGGTTGTCGGCATGGTTTGACGATTTCCTTCCAAGCCACTCAAAACAGCCAGATTGTATTGACTATCTGCCAGGATATCTTCCACCTTGGTTCTTGGTTTGAAATCAGGGTTTATTGTCCCCCTCTGTTTTGGCTTAGCAAGCGGAAATTGAACGCCAAAGGTTTTACTAGTACCACCAGTTTCATCAATCCAGACGGTAAAACCAGCCTGGAGGACCAACATTTTAGTTGTCTGATTTCTAGTTAACCATCGGATATAAATATTGTTTTCATCATTCATTATGGACACTAATAACTTGGATTCTTCATCAAAATACCGGCCATCCTCAGACCACTCCACATCAGCACCGTCTATGCTGATTGGCTTGCTTGGCCATTGACTCTGCAGCTCCGCTTCATCACATCCAGCCAGAAAGGTTGCTGCCATAAAAATGACCAGAGCTCTTAAAGCATTCAATTTTCCTGTTTTCATAATGTTCTCCTTGTACAAAAAATCTGTTACTTTAGATTCAACTCGTCATGAATTGGCCATCCTTTGATTTTGAAAGGGTACCTCACCTCCTTGCTGATTGCTGTTAAGCTCCGGTCAAGTTTTGTAAAGTTATGTAAATCAGTTACAAAGATACGAAAAGCTGCAGTACTATCCAGGAAAGACTGATTGAGAGGAGAGTGGGGAAAGATATGAAGAGAATTTTAGTTATTGATGATGATAAGGAACTGTGCGAATTGTTGGTTGAGTTTCTACAGCCGGAAGGATTTAATGTGGAAACCGTACATGAAGCACATGGAGGTCTGCGACGAGCACTATCCAATGAACACTGTCTGGTTATCCTCGATGTGATGCTTCCAGGCATGACAGGGTTTGAGCTTCTACGAAACCTCAGAATATCATCACAGATTCCGGTATTGATGCTTACAGCTCGGGGAGAAGACATTGATCGTATCATTGGCCTGGAAATGGGAGCAGATGATTATCTGCCAAAGCCCTTTAACCCTCGTGAGCTTACTGCTAGAATCCATGCCATTCAGCGCCGGATCCAGCCGGATGAGAAACAGCAAGCAACAAAGCTATCAAAAATTGAAGTTGATGATATTGTTTTGGATTTGGGTTCAAGATGTGTGAAGAAAAACAGCCATACAATAAACCTTACCGCTGTCGAGTTTTCATTACTCCATGAGTTATTGAAAAAAGCAGGGCAGGTGATGACCCGTGAAGGGTTAACCCAGAAAGTTTTGAACCGCGAACTTGAGATTTTTGATCGCAGTATAGATGTTCATGTCAGCAGCCTGCGCAAAAAACTGGGACACACTGTGGGTGGCCGGGAACGAATCAAAACCATACGCAGTGTCGGCTATCTGTATACCCTGCACCATGAGGGGCAGTGATCATGCGCAGCCTTTTTTGTAAACTCTTTTTAAGCTTTATTTTCATTGCCCTGTCAACCAGTTTCATCACTGCAATGATCTCCTACTGGGCACAAATTGGCCCTTATGCGGAGCTGATGAAGCGGATCGAATACTACCAAAACCAGACTCTGGACAACCTTCTAGCGGTGAGCGGTCTGGGTGCAGTAAAAATACTGGAAAACGGTGGCGAAGAAGAAGTAATTATTTATTTGCAGGAACTGGAAAAGACAAACAACGGCCGGTTCTTTTTGCTGAAGGACGATCGTAGCACTTTTTCAGGCAGTACGCTCCCTGCAGGTGCTGATGATCTTGCAGATGCCGCCCGGAAATCTCACGACATTCAATATAACCGCTCAGAAACAGAAGTCATGGTTGCCTTGCCTCTTCTTACCACAACCGGGCAGTCCTTGATTATTGTCGGTACCACCACCCGGATACACTGGCCGCCAGCTTTTACCCATGAAAAAGGTGGTAAAAAATGGCCATTCCCCATCCCTTTGGGTTTACCGCTTATTGTGATGCTGCTCATCGCTGCAACTGGTTGTTTCCTTCTAGCCCGTTCTCTTACGGCACCGATTCGTGATCTGCGCAGAGCTACCCAGCAGATTACTAAAGGAGATTTTTCGGCACGGGTTGATTTACTCAGCCGCAGGAAAGATGAAATTGCTGATCTAAGCCATGATTTTAACACCATGGCAGAACGAACCCAGTCGTTACTCCAGTCCCAGAAATGTTTGCTGCGTGATATTTCCCATGAGTTACGCTCTCCATTAACCAGGCTGAATCTGGCCCTGGAAATGGCCCGACAACGAACTAATAAAACAGAACCCTACCTAGACAGAATTGAAAAAGAGTCAAACCGATTAAACGAATTGATCAATCAACTCCTTATTCTTACCAGACTTGAGAGTGATGTAAATAGCGTTCCAGAAGAATCTGTGCACCTGGAAAAATTGATAAGGAACATCGTCCAGGATGCCGACTTTGAGGCTGCAGGCAGGAAACGAAGAATACAAATACAAAATCTGGATGATGTCATTGTATCCGGCTCTACGGAAATGCTCAGCAGGGCACTGGAAAATGTGATCCGTAACGGATTGCATTATACCGAAGAAGAAAGCTCTGTTGAATTGAGCATTACAAAAGATAAAAATCAGGTGCTAATAATCGTACGGGATCACGGGCCAGGCGTCCCTGAAGAAGATCTTGACCAGATATTTAAACCATTTTTCAGAGTAGCTGAGTCACGGGACCGTGGCAGCGGTGGCACCGGCATTGGTCTTGCCATCGCCAGACAGGCAATTGTAATGCATGGCGGTACCATACATGCAAAAAATGCAGAAACAGGCGGATTAATTGTTCAAATAAAGCTGCCGTTATTATGAGAGGCCGGAATGATTGTATTTCATTCCGGCTCCTGATTTCAAGACTGGTATTGTTTGTTGATCGAGAAGGCTGTCCTTTTCCCAGGCAACATCATGGACAAACCAGTATTTTCTACTGAACCTGGATATCAAGAGGATTATATACCTCCTCTTCCTTATCCTTTTTATCATCGCTTTCACCCAACATATCCAACCATGTCGAAGTAAGATTCCTTCTCTGAATCTGCCTGATAGGCGGAAAGTAATTGCTGACCAGTTATCTCAGAAACCTTATCTCCCATGGTCTGCAGTTCAGCCTGATCAATAGTGCCGTTGCCGTCGCTATCAAGTTTGTCAAACCGTTCTGCATGACCGTGCTGCTTCTACATTCCCTGCATCTGCATCTGACTGGCATAGCCATTCGATCCATTAATTTCGTTTATCATAATTTACCCTCTTTAAATTGGGGAGGTGGGGAAA
>JAUVON010000186.1 GCA_030599175.1 Desulfobulbaceae bacterium
AATGCCTGGAAGTCTCATGGAAGCCATTGAGGAGTTAAAGGCCAGTCCGATAGCTAAAGACACTCTTGGAGATCATATCTTCGAGAAATATATTATAGCAAAGGAGAGGGAATGGGATAGTTTCAGAACGGCGGTTACCGACTGGGAGATTAAAGAGTACCTCACCCCTTACTAATCAGTTTTCTGCAGAGATCTGATTTGCAGTCTGCCCGCATTTCCTTATAAGGTGTGCGGGCTTTTCCGTTCAACTGTTTAGCCGCTTTCACGAATATCTTCGTCCTGTTTATTGATAATCAATTCTTCAAAGTCATCACAACACACTAATACCTGAATCGTAATCGCTATAACTGGAGCATATATGACGAAAACATTTGTACTCACAATATTCATGCTATTAGTTAACGTGTCACCTGCTATAGCATTAGATCGTTTTATAACAAAATTAAAACTTCCTTCTGGTCAGACAGCCGTCATCTCCGAGGGAGAATTCGAGGCTCGATCCATCGGCAGTTTCAGTGTTCGACTTTATCAGGCTGCTCCGGCCGGAGATGAAACAACATTTTTTACCAGTGGGCTTATCAGCGCTCGAGATGGGATTATAGAAAAAGTTGTACTCAGTGATATAAATGGTGACAAGAAACCAGAGATCATTGTGGTTGTACACTCAGCTGGAACTGGCGGCTATCTCTCTGCTCATGCATTCACGATAGGCAATGACCAAAAGTTGATACTAAATTCTATAGTTGAGGGTCTACAACCGGAAGCAGACCCTATCTCGGCCCTTAAGAAATAAAAGTCAGAGTAAATGCCTAATCGGGTAGCCGGAGGTCTCTAGCCCCCAGCCCCCACACCACCCCACAAGCGGCTCCGCATAGGGCGGTTCATTAAGGTCATCAGGCCGAGGCCGGATAGTGAACTTTCACCCACTGGTCTTTAACAGATATCAAACCAAGTTCTTTCAGCCATTTGTTGGTCATTCCCGTTTGTGCAGCCATGGTTCTGGCGAGATGCCAGGGGCCTTTACGACTTAACGCTGTCATAATTGCCTGTCTTTTGAAGGTTCCCAGCTTCAGGAGGTTATACACTTTAGTTCGTGTATATCTCCACTGTTTCCAGAAACACATTCGTATCCTGCGACGGAGCCATTCGTCTATTATTGGGACTGGACGATAATACTCCGAAATCCCATAATAGTTCATCCAGCCCCGTACATACTCTGCAAGTTTGTGCAGGCGGTATTCCATGGAGACGCCCCAGCTTCTTCCGGTAAAAAGACGAATACGTCTTTTAAACTCACGAAAAGCTTTGTCGCTCCATCTTATTTTGCCTCGCACAAAGACAAACCCGAGAAAGCTGCACTCATCCACTTTACCAAAACTGCTTTTCTTCTCATTGACGATGAGCCTTAGCTCTCTTTTCAGGAATCTGCTGATACTGGTCATTACCCGTTCTGCTGCTGAAAGACTTTTCACCAAGATGATGAAGTCATCGGCATAACGAACGAAACGGTGACCACGTTTTTCCAGTTCCTTGTCCAGATCGTCAAGGAGGATATTTGCAAGAAGTGGTGAGAGAGGACCTCCCTGCGGTACTCCAAGCGGAGTCGCAAGACAGCGGCCATTTTCCATTACACCAGCCCGAAGATATTTGCCGATGAGCTTGAGGACACGTTTATCATCGATCCGACGTGACACTCTGTGCATCAGGACATCGTGGTTGACTGTATCGAAGAATTTAGACAAATCCATATCAACTGCGACTTTGTAACCCTGCCTGATGTACTGCTTTATCTGCTTCACTCCATCGTGAGCTGATCTGCCCGGCCTGAACCCGCAACTCGATTCTGAAAAATGAGGGTCGAAAATGGGACTCATAACCTGAGCGATAGCCTGCTGGATAACTCTATCCAGCACAGTTGGTATCCCAAGAGGGCGAGTGCTGCCATCCGGCTTGGGGATTTCAACTCTTTGAACAGGGGAAGGGATATAATTCCCTTCCAGAATGGTTGAACGTATTTCAGGCCAGCATTCACGAAAGGTGAACGGGAAATCCTCGACTGTTATTTCGTCGATTCCGGGAGCGCCTTTATTGCTGCGCACCTGCTTCCAGGCCTTACCGACATTCTCTTTCGAGACTATACGTTCCAGTAGTTGGTCGTTTGAGAACTGCTCCTCCTCAGTACGCTTATACACTACTCCCCCGTTCAGGTTCACAGTACGTGTAAGGTGCCTTGGTAACATATTTCTCTCCTTAATGTTCAGCCCTTCACCATGTCCGGGACATTACACCCGGCGTTGGGCTACTATGGCTTCTGCTGACTTCTGTATTCTCACCATTACGATTGCCCGTATTGGCGCCGTACGTCATTAATTCCTGTCTGTCTTCTTTACTTCGTACCTCACAGACAGGCAGGACATTCCTTATCTGTGCCGGGATATTTGGGAACCGGAACCCCACCGGTGATTTCACTGGAAATAATTTCATACTGCTTGGAATGCAGATCTCCCCGAATAAGGGCATGAACTTCCGATATGCGAGCGCATCATTTACCGTATCTCCTGTTCCCGGGCGTAATCATGTTGTGCTGACTTACCCGAAGACTCGGCCTTATATGATGTTTCTGTTCGTCGCCCCATATCTTTGCCACCCGGCTTCCTTCAGACCCCACCTCACGGTAACGCCCTTGCCATCGGCTAGTAATTTATGTTACGTTTCACAACGTTACATGGAACACTTACAGGGGACTTTAACCCCATTAGTTCACACCCATGTCGGGCGTACACAATTGTATCCACTGGAAAACAAGCAATGCGGTTTTCAGGCCACATTTCTAGGTAAATTTAAGTTTCTGTCTCCGTTTGAATCTGGTCGGTAACCCCGCTTGTTTCCAGTGATACAGGACGTTCTCTGTAAAAATCCGAATAAGAAAACATAGTTTAAATTGGTAGGCTAAAGAATTAGAGATTGAGAATCAAATATTGCGTTTTGTATTCACATGCGCTATCATTTTTGTATGATTGTTACATTAGACACAAATACGCTACTGTCTGCTTTGCTTAGTCAAGCCGGAGCTTCTCATCTCATTTTCAGGCTTATTCTTGAAGAGAAGTTAAAATTAGCAATATCAACTCCCGTTCTCTTTGAATATGAAGATGTTTTAAAAAGAAAACAGATACTCAAAAAAACAAATCTTTCAACCGAACAGGTTGAAGATATTTTGGATTTGTTGGTGCTACTTGCAGATAAATGCTCGATTTACTACCGGCTACGTCCAAACCTGCTTGATGAAAATGACAATTTATTTGTTGAATGTGCATTTACGAGCAACAGCCAGTACTTGATAACTTCAAATACCAAGGACTTTCACTTTGGTAGACTGAAAAGTCACCCATTCAAAGTGGTAACTCCTGGAGATTTTTATTACCTCTGGAGGTATAATTATGAATAAAACACAAGTTGTTACTTTAAGGGTTCCAGCTGAGCTAAAAATCCGTTTAGCACATGAAGCTAAAACTCAAGGTGTTTCTTTAAACAATCTTGCCAACTACTTTTTGACAACGCAATTGAGCCAACTTGAAGCACTATCTATCGTAGAGTCACGAATATCAAAGAAAAATATCTCCACACTTAAAGCAAAAGTTACCAAAATACTAGATGCTGTACCCAAAAAACAGACAGTACCGGAGTGGGATACTGTCAAAGTATAAATCAGAGAACAATGGTATTCAGCTGACCCCAAGCAGCACGGTTTTCCAAATAAACTTAATTGGTTATGCAAGTTCACAACTGCGATCAACCTTGGTCGGTAATATTGCTTGGGTCAGCTGATACCGGATGTTCTGTTTGAAATGAAAATCTGACGGACGATCTTGCAGCAATACAAATACAACGTCATCTCAAATAACTAATCCGTTGCAAGCTAAACCACTTGTTATTCTCACACGATACTATCCTTTGACAATACTATTCCCACGCAGTATTATGGTTATATTATATAATAATTCAGGATAAACAATTGATAGAATCATTCAAATGCAAAGAAACAACGAAAATCTGGAATCGCCGATTTTCAAAAAAGTTTCCTCCAAATATCCAAGGTCGGGCAAGGCGTAAACTTATTGCAATAGATATTTCGAAATCATTAAACGATTTAAAAGTACCACCTTCAAACCATTTAGAAGCTTTAACAGATGATCGTAAAGGCCAACATAGTATAAGAATTAACGACCAATGGCGCATTTGTTTTGTATGGAAAAATAGGAATGCTTTTAATGTCGAAATTGTGGATTACCACTAGGAGTAATAAAAATGGCCGTAAAACTAATACCACTTGAGCATCCCGGAATTTTTTTAAAGGAAGAATTCATGGATACTTTGGAGGTTTCTGCTTACAGAGTTTCCAAAGATACTAACATTTCAAATATGACAATAAGTGAGATTGTAAGAGGAAAAAGAAGCATCACTCCAAGGGTAGGCATTCGGCTGTCAAAATATTTTGGCGTCTCTGAAGGCTATTTTTCACGTCTACAGCTACAATATGATCTTGATTTAATAAAAGAAAAAGAAGGACAAGAAGTAAAAAAGATTCATCGACTAAAATCGGTAAAACACCAGAGTAATACAAACATACTTTGATAAAGCAACTTTTTGATTGTTGCCTTCCTGACATTACGTGGACAAATACCAGAACAAAGAAAATAATTTACAGAACAATGGTATTGGATCTCTTTTTGGTGCATTAGGAGCCAATATTAGTGAAAGGCAAGGTTCTCGTGTCGGTGTTAAATTATTCGGGGAGGTTCAAGTATTTCACAGGCCTCATCCATCCCCTGACACTGACAAGGGCGCTGTTTCAAGTATTAGAAAATGGTTAGAAAAAAATGGGGTGACACCATGATGAACATAATGGAAATCAATGGCTACAAAGCGATTATCAAATACGATCCAGTCATTGATAATTTTCGGGGAGAATTTGTAACCCTCAACGGTGGTGCAGATTTTTACGCTTCAAACATTAAAGATCTTCACCAAGAGGGAAAAATCTCTCTTAAAGTGTTTCTTGAAATGTGTCGTGAAGAAGGCATTGAACCACACAAAAAATACTCAGGAAAATTCAACTTGCGTGTCACACCAGAACTTCATGCTGAAGTTGCTGCAAAAGCTGCCGCAGAGGGAAAAAGTCTCAATCAATGTGTTGCGGACATGTTAAAGGAGATCGTACATATACATTAAAATTACAGCACTTAACAAACCGCTGCAGTGGACAAGCGAGTAGCGTGGTTTTTCAAATAATCATAAAAGCAAGTAGCATGTTAAGTTAATAATGGTATCGGAGTTGAGCGATTAAAATGGCACTGTCTTCAGCTTTATATACTATGCGATGTTCATCAGTGATGCGGCGAGACCAGTAACCGGAAAGGCCATGTCTTAAGGGCTCAGGTTTACCTATCCCTTCATATGGTACACGTTGGATATCATGAATAAGAAGGTTGATTCGTTTTAGTGTTTTTTTGTCGTTACGCTGCCAGTAAAGGTAATCCTTCCAAGCCTTTTCTGAGAAAATGAGCTTCACTTTACAAGCTCCCGCTCAATTCCTTTACCAGATTCGAGCTCTGCAATAGACTCAAGAAGTCGCCGAGCATTTTTGGGACTTCTTAATAGATAGGCCGTTTCTTCAAGTGCTTCATAATCTTCAAGAGACATCATAACAACAGGTTGGGCAGTTTTTCGAGTGATAATGACGGGAGAATGATCATCACAAACTTTAGTCATTGTTTTTGCTAAATTACCCCTTGCAGCGGTATATGTAACAGTATTCATAGTATTCCTCCTATCTGAACATGTACGTCTTACTGTACCATAAAACAAAATGCATAACAATGGTATTCATTGGAAAACAAGCAGC
>JAUVON010000331.1 GCA_030599175.1 Desulfobulbaceae bacterium
CCTGGACGGGCGAAACATCCATTAGCAACATAGCCCATGGCTGGATTGGTACGGTGACACCAAATGCTGACGACCTGTCACTCGGTTACAGTTTCAAACCCCCATTTATTCGTATGAATGGGATTTTAAGTTCAGACAGAAGATTTGAATTTACTGCCACACAAAATTAAACCGACATGGCAGTAAATTTGATATAAACTCAGACGAAGGGAAATGAGAGGAAAAGATCAGATATCTGAAAAAGTGACTATGATTTTTCGGCAAACAACCAGCTGCACTTCAAGCTATTAACTCTCTGGCCAGGCTTGAATGTTCTTCAATAAGCAGTTCCAGATCCAGACCCGGTATCTCCCCGGCCTGCACTACCCATTGTCCGGCAACCATAACATAGTCGGCCTGGTGTGCTCCACACATCACCAATGCTGCCAGGGGATCCCCTGTGCCGGAAAACCGCAGTTCATCCAATTTAAAGAGGGCCAGGTCGGCCTGCTTACCGAGGGCAATTTCACCCAGATCGTCCCTGCCAAGACAACGGGCAGACCCCCGGGTACCCCAGCGTAATGCATCCTGGTGGTCGACTCTTCCGGCACCATACTTAAGACGCTGCAGGAGGAGTGCCTGACGAACTTCCTGCATAAGATTTGAGCAGTCATTTGATGCTGAGCCATCAACTCCCAGCCCAACCGGACAACCGGCAGCTTCCAGATCCAGAGTGGAGCAGATACCTGAGGCCAGAACCATATTGGAACTCGGGCAATGGCTGATCCCAACGCCTGCCGCGCCCAGTCGTCTGATTTCTTCAGGTTCAAACTGGATACCGTGTGCAAGCCAGACATCACCTGCCAACCAACCCACCCGTTCTAAATAGTCGACAGGGCGCACGCCGAAAAGATCCAGACAGTAACTGGTTTCGTCATGGGTCTCAGCAAGATGCGTATGTAGTCGGACTCCGTGACGCCTGGCTAAACGCGCAGTCTCAGCCATTAATGGTTCACTTACGGAAAAAGGAGAGCATGGTGCCAGGATCACCTGTACCATTGCCCCGGGCTCAGGCTGATGATACTCTTTTATAAGCCGTTCGCTGTCAGCTAAAATGACTTCTTCACTTTGCACCACACTTTTGGGTGGCAACCCACCGTCTTCCACGGAGAGGCTCATTGACCCACGGGTCAATGCCACTCTTACACCTAATCTTTCCGCTTCCGCAATCTGCAGATCAATTGCGTGCTCCAGACCGGCAGGAAAAACATAATGATGGTCGGAAGCCGTGGTACAGCCGGAAAGTAATAACTCGGCTAAGGCGAGCCGACTCGAAGTTTCAATATGAGCCGGACTCAATTTGGCCCAGATGGCGTATAAAACCTTAAGCCAGTCGAAAAGTTCCTTGCCGCAGGCAGCAGGAACGGCTCTTGTGAGGGTCTGATAAAAATGATGGTGGGTATTAATAAGACCCGGCAGCACCACATGTTTACCTGCATCAAAAAGTGTGTCCCATGGGATCGTGGGCTCTGATCCTTTCGGAACCAGTTCTACGATCTGTTTTTGATCCACAACCAATCCACCCTCCGCATCCACTCCGCCCGGTGTATGTATAGCCAACGGGTTTTTTATCCATAAGCTGCTCATCTATTGCTCCTTTATCTTCATATTTTACTCATGAACTTCTGTCATGAAAAACAAGAAAAACTTAAACCACAGAGAAGGCAAAAGAAAACTCAATTTATCACAACCATATGAATAGCAAAATTACTTTGCACATTCAACAAATTTTTTGTTTGTATTCAAAATAATTGTAGACAGTAGCTGGTCTTTCAATTATATTCACCACAAAATCGACAGATTTAAAAATCAAAACTGATTGAAAGAACCGGGAGTGCTAGATCGTGAACATCGACAAAGTGCAGATTTTTCGGGCGGAAATACTCCATTTTCTGGCAGATCCTGCTGAAGTTGGAGACGATATCAGTTATGAGTATTTCTCCGACGGCCTGATGATAGTCAAATCCGGCCTGGTAGAGACAGTAGGTCACGCCCAGGATTTGTTACCCGGATTGCCGGCTGATGCATCTGTTACCCATTATCCGAATAGTCTAATCGTTCCGGGATTTATTGACTGTCATCTGCATTATCCGCAAACTGAAATAATTGCCTCATATGGCGCACAACTGCTGGAGTGGCTCGAGACCTATACCTTTCCCACCGAACGTGAGTTCGGTGATCCTGACAAGGCCAGTGATGTTGCCGAGTTCTTTTTCGACGAATTAATGCGCAACGGTACAACCACTGCCCTCGTGTTTGGCACGGTTCATAAACAATCAGTGGACGCATTCTTTTCAGCAGCCCAGGCGCGCCGCCTGAGAATGATCTGTGGTAAGGTACTCATGGACCGCAACGCCCCTGACTATCTCACCGACACCCCGGAAAGCGGTTACCGTGAAAGCAAGGAACTGGCCGAACGCTGGCATGGCGTTGATCGGCTGCGTTATGCTATTACTCCCAGGTTTGCACCTACCTGCAGCAATGAGCAGCTTGCCATGGCCGGAAAGCTGCTCACGGAATATCCTGATCTCTACCTTCACACTCACCTGGCTGAAAATAGCAGTGAAGTTGAATGGGTTAAAGAGTTGTTCCCGGATCGGTCCGGTTATCTGGATGTATATGCACACTATGGTCTCTTAACCAAAAGAAGCATCTTTGCCCATTGCCTTCACCTGAATATCGATGATTTCAAACTGCTGCATGAAAGCGATGCTGGCATAGCCTTCTGCCCCACTTCCAACCTTTTTCTGGGCAGTGGCTTATTTAATCTGGCCAGAGCCGAAGAACAAAAGGTAAAGGTGGGACTGGCAACCGACATCGGTGCCGGCACCAGTTTTTCACTACTGCAAACCATAAGCGACTTATACAAGACACAACAACTTCGCAACCATCGACTTACCCCATTCAAATCACTGTATCTCGCCACATTGGGTGGAGCACTCACCCTGGATCTTGACGATCTGATCGGCAACTTTGAACCTGGCAAAGAGGCGGATTTTATTGTCCTCGACTACCATGCAACTCCACTGCTTGCCAGGCGCCTTAAACGGTGTAAGACCCTGACTGAAAAGCTCTTCGCACTGCAAATGCTTGGCGATGACAGGGTGGTTAAGAATGTTCACATACTGGGAGAAGAAGTCTACAAAAAATAAATTTCCGACAGAAAAAGGGGGAGAGTATGAGTAAGAAGTTTCATTATCCATTATTTTCGCGTAACGACCTTAGTGCTTTTTGGGCGCTGTTTACCGACAACTTAACCAACCTGATTGTTCTGAGCGGTATCTGTAAATTTGTTTTTCACATGCCGGATGAAATTGTCTTTGGACGA
>JAUVON010000430.1 GCA_030599175.1 Desulfobulbaceae bacterium
AGGTTTTTTAAAAAAATGAGCACAGTCATATAAATGATATTACGAGCATTATTTTTTTGGAAATAACGAAGAGTTGGGGAGAAATGCATTCTCGGACAGCCTCCTAGGTCATTGTATCGAAAGTACCACAACAGGTCAAGAATTTTGCTTTCATCAGCCCGTTTCCCGGCAAAACAAAATCACGTCGTTATAAGAGACGGTTGTTCCTCCAAAAATATCGAGCCCACTGCCGATTGTTGCATCAATCCTGTTTTTGCCAACATCCCTGATCAGCTGCATATCGGACAGATCTCTAATCCCGCCTGCATAGGTTGTGGGGATTGGAGACCAGTCGGCAAGGATTTTCACCAACTCAATTTCCACCCCGCCGCATTTTCCTTCAACATCAGCACCATGGATAAGAAATTCATCACACGATGAAGCCAGTGTCTCAAGCAGTTCAGGGCTGATTACCACGTTGGTAAAATTCTGCCACCTGTCAGTAACAATATAATAGTCTTCATCTTTTTTTCTGCAACTCAAATCAAGGACAAGCCTTTCCCTTCCCACTGCTTGAACGAGTTCCGTCAGTCGGCCTACATCCACCCGCCCATCTGTAAATACATATGAGGTTACAATAACATGAGAGGCACCTCTGTCCAGCCACTCACCTGCATTCTCTGCCGTAATACCGCCCCCCATCTGCATTCCACCGGGCCATGCAGCGAGTGCCTCCTCTGCGGCATCGTCATTGCCGGGACCAAGTTTAATCACATGCCCACCGACGAGATTATCCGAGCGATACAACTCAGCAAACCATGCTGATGATTTATCTGCCGTAAAGTTAATTTGAACATCATCCGGTCGATCATCATTAAGTGTCGAACCCACTATCTGCCTCACAACACCTTTATGCAGATCAATACACGGCCTGAACTTCATACCCTTCTCTCCCATATCGAGTAGGGTGAGGCGAGTTAATTATGCCCGCCTCATCCCTCTCACAGAACCGTACGTACGGGCCTCGTATACGGCTCCTGTTTATTCTCGTTCAAATTGAAACAGAAATACCGGTTTTTACAGCGCTAATATCAAAGAGCCAATGATCTTTATATAAACAGTCATTGGGAATCGCATAATGACTCAAAGGACACCCTGCGTTTGCCCAGGAGTTCATACTAATTAAATCGAACTCACCAGTATAGCCAAGCTGTCTCAACCTGCGGTGTAGCCGCCTGGGCTTCTTCCAAAGTCTCAACTGAATGGCTCGTAGACGCCTGCGTATCCAGGACGACAACCTTTGCAAGACTCCACTACAATTAGCTATCCGATAATAGAAGGCAAAACCCCTCAGTATTGGGTTAAGATCATCTATGATCGCATCCAGATTAACCGGGACATTCCGCCGGGTCATTGCTTTCACTTTTGCCTTGAATGCCTTTATCTTACCCTTCTGGATTTGAGTATAAGTGGAATGTATCGACACTCCGAGAAACTTTACACCTTTCCAGCTATGGGTGATGTGGGTCTTTTCACGGTTAACGGTGAGTAGCAAATCTCCTTCCAGATAACTGCTTGCTTTGGCAAGTGCATTTATTGCCGCTCTCTTTGTCTGGCAGAGGATCAGAATATCATCAGCATAACGGATGATGCGGTGACCACGCTCCTTCATAAACTGATCAAAAGAGTCCAGATAGACATTTGCAATCAACGGACTGATAACACCGCCCTGTGGACTGCCTACC
>JAUVON010000010.1 GCA_030599175.1 Desulfobulbaceae bacterium
AATGACAGGATATTCGGTGACGACCTCATCAAGGACATCCCAGACCTCGTTGACTCCTTTTTCCACCATTTTACGGCCACTTTTTATGGTCGTAACATAGCCTTTTCGCTCAAGTTTATTATAAATAAACGGTTTGAAGAGTTCGAGGGCCATTTTCTTGGGAATACCGCACTGATGAAGGCGAAGGTGGGGACCGACAACAATAACCGACCTGCCCGAATAGTCAACACGCTTGCCAAGCAGATTCTGCCTGAAACGCCCCTGCTTGCCTTTGAGCATATCAGACAGGGACTTGAGAGGCCGCTTGTTTCCTCCGGTAATAACCCTGCCGCGCCTGCCATTGTCGAACAGGACATCAACAGCCTCCTGCAGCATCCTCTTCTCATTACGAATAATAATATCGGGTGCGTCAAGTTCCAGCAAACGTTTGAGTCTGTTATTACGATTAATGACCCGTCTGTAGAGGTCATTCAGATCGGAGGTGGCAAAACGGCCGCCTTCAAGTGGAACTAGCGGGCGAAGATCAGGGGGAAGAACAGGTATAACCTGAAGGATCATCCATTCAGGCTGATTGCCCGAGTCCCTGAATGCCTCAATAACAAAGAGTCGCTTACCAAGTTTTTGCCTTTTGGTCTTCGAGTTGGTGTTGGCCATTTCATCGCGCAATCGCTGTGAAAGCTCGATGAGCTTTTTAGAAGCGAGCAGTGTCCTGATCGCCTCAGCACCAATACCAACTTTAAACTGTCCGGGGTACTCTTCCCGGGCCTCCCTGTATTTTTCCTCTGTCAGCAATGTCCCGGGCTTTAAAGTATCCACCTCGGATTCAACAACTGCATATTGTTCAAAGTAGAGAATTTTTTCGAGCTGTTTCAAGGTCATATCCAGAACGGCTCCAATTTTACTCGGAAGACTTTTCAAGAACCAGATATGAGCCACAGGTGCAGCAAGCTTAATATGGCCCAGTCGTTCCCGGCGAACCTTTGACTGAATGACTTCTACACCACATTTTTCGCAAACGACTCCCCGATGCTTCATGCGCTTATACTTGCCGCAATTACACTCAAAGTCTTTGACCGGGCCAAAAATTTTGGCACAGAACAGACCATCTCTTTCAGGTTTGAAGGTTCTGTAGTTGATAGTCTCAGGCTTCTTCACCTCACCATGGGTCCATTCCATGATTTTCTCAGGGGAAGCAAGAGATATCTTTACATTTTTAAATTCTACTGGAGCTTTCGGTTTTTGAAAAAAATTAAATAGCTCTTCCACGAAATCACCTCTCCCTTACGTTATAAGACTGCTCCAGCACTCGGTATTGTTTCAACCACTGAAGAGATCTTGCCAAACTCCAGGATAATAGATAATAGAGCCCCCAACATCACGGGACTCTATCTCTTATTCTTGATGGCGTGGTAAAATTTCTTCACCCGGCCATCTAACATTTAAAGTTTTTACGGATTTATTCTTCTTGACAACCTAGTAAAAACTCAAATTCTTCATTATCCCGTCATTCCCGCGCAGGCGGGAATCCAGTTATTTCAATACGTTCTAGATTCCCGCCTACGCGGGAATGACGGAGCAGGAGACTTTTTACGACGCCATCACTCTTCAATAAGTTCCATATTCAGACAAAGGGCCTGAAGTTCTTTCACAAGAACATTGAATGATTCAGGCAGACCGGTTGTCAGAAAATTATTACCTTTAACTATACGTTCATACATGGTTGTACGGCCCTCAACATCATCCGATTTTGCAGTCAGAAACTCTTTAAGGGTATATGCTGCACCGTACGCCTCCATGGCCCAGACCTCCATCTCTCCCAGTCGCTGCCCGCCAAACTGAGCCTTACCGCCCAGTGGCTGCTGGGTGACGAGTGAATATGGTCCTGTGGATCTGGCATGAATCTTGTTGTCAACGAGGTGATGCAATTTCAGCATATACATCACACCGACTGTGACCTTGTTGGCAAATGGTTCTCCGGTGAAGCCGTCGTACAACTGGCTCTGCCCGACCTCATCAACACCTGCTTCAACAAGAAGCTGACGAATCGCTGCCTCAGGTGCACTGTCAAAAACCGGAGTCGCCATATGTAATCCATCCTGATGCCTTCTAGCCCAGCCGATAACTTCTTCATCATCTTTACCGTCAATAATCGCCTCATACTCCTCACTGGAGTAGACAGCCTGCAGTTTTTTCTTGATCTCATCAACTGCATGGGCATTGGCAAAAACTTCCAGTTGTTCACCAAGTTTTTTTGCTGCAAATCCCAGATGAACTTCAAGTACCTGTCCAACATTCATCCGCGAGGGTACACCCAGAGGATTAAGAACAATATCAACAGTAGTACCATCTTGAAAAAACGGCATGTCCTCCTCGGGCAACAGCCTGGAGACGACACCTTTGTTTCCATGCCGGCCAGCCATTTTATCACCGACTGAGAGTTTCCTCTTGGTAGCCACGTAAACCTTAACCATCTTAACTACACCCGGCGGAAGATCATCTCCCCTGGTCATCCGTTCAATGATCCCGTCATAACGCTCACGAATGAGGCCGGCCTGCCTTTCATATCTCTCATAAACAGCTTCTATCGACTCCTCATATTTTGCCTTCTCAGAGAATTCAATAGATTGAAGCTTATTAAAGCCTATTAACAGAGCATTGTCCCGGCTGATTTTTTTGCCAAGTTTGACAACGAGCTGACCTTTGTTATCCAGGATGTCATTCTTTGCCGTCCGGCCATCAACAATATCACCGATCTCACGACATACTCCTCTCTTCAGGCTGCGAATTTCATCCAGCTTATCCTGGTTAAGCTTTTCGATCTCAAGGTCCTCTATCATTAGAGAACGCTCATCCTTGTCCACTCCTTTTCGTGAAAATACCTTAGCGTCGATTACTACGCCGCTCACGCCGGGTGGTACACGCAGTGAAGAATCTTTAACATCCTGTGCCTTTTCACCGAAAATCGCCCGAAGCAGTTTCTCCTCCGGCGAAAGCACAGTCTCCCCTTTGGGGGTAACCTTACCGACAAGAGTGTCACCCTGTTTCAGTTCGGCGCCAATTCGGATAATACCGGATTCATCGAGATTCCTTAGAGAATCCTCACTGACGTTGGGGATATCCCTGGTGATCTCCTCCTTGCCAAGTTTGGTATCTCTTGCCATTGTCTCAAAAACTTCTATATGGACAGAGGTGTAGGTATCCTCCTTGAGCAGTCTTTCATTTACAAGAATAGAATCCTCAAAGTTGAATCCTCGCCATGGCATAAAGGCAATAGTAACATTTTTGCCGATGGCAATTTCTCCTTCTTCACAGGAAGGTCCATCGGCGAGCACTGTCCCCTTCCTGACTCTGGTTCCGGGAACCACAAGAGGGATCTGATTAAAACAGGTATTCTGGTTTGATTTTTTATACTTCTCCAATCTGTAGACAGCAATCCCGGTATCATACCCGTCAGTACCGGGTTCTTCATAGCGAACAACTATCCGGTTAGAGTCAGACTCTTCAACCACTCCTGCACCGGCACTCATCAGACAAACACCAGAATCCCGGGCAACATAACGTTCCATGCCCGTTCCAACCAGCGGTGCAGAGGTTTTCAGAAGAGGCACAGCCTGGCGCTGCATGTTCGATCCCATAAGAGCCCGGTTTGCATCATCGTTTTCAAGAAAAGGGACAAGGGACGCAGCAACGCTGATCATCTGATTGGGAGCAATATCCATATAAGTGACACCGTCTGATGCCTGAGTGAGCACTTCTCCGTCCTCCCGGGTAATCAGTTTTTCAGCAACAATCCTCTTGTTCTCATCAACCTCCGTCAAAGCCGGAGCAATAACCTGATTCTGCTCCTGTAATGCACTGAGATATTTAACCTCATCTGTAACTATGCGGTCATTCACATGCCTGTAGGGAGACTCGATAAAACCATATGGATTCACCCTTGCATATGTGGCCAGAGATACAATAAGTCCAATATTAGGCCCCTCGGGAGTTTCAACAGGGCAAATACGACCATAGTGAGTCGGATGAACGTCACGAACCTCAAAACCGGCCCTTTCCCTTGATAATCCACCAGGTCCCAATGCACTCAAGCGGCGTTTATGGGTCACCTCTGATAATGGATTGGTCTGATCCATAAACTGGGACAACTGACTGGTTCCAAAGAATTCCTTGATAGCTGCTGAAATTGGTTTTTGATTAATAAGGTCATGGGGCATTAATGTCTCCACGTCCTGGAGCGTCATTCTCTCCTTGATAGCCCTCTCCATACGAACCAGACCCATGCGGTACTGATTTTCAACCAGTTCTCCAACCGTCCTCACTCGCCTGTTGCCAAGATGATCAATATCGTCAATCCCCCCCTGTGAATCTTTAAGTCGCACAAGGTGTCGAACAGCGTGGATAACATCATCCCGGGTTAACGCACGGTGATTTATATCAACATCAAGCCCTAATTTTGCATTGATTTTATATCTGCCAACCTCTGAAAGATCGTAGAGATCCTGATTGAAAAAGAGATTTTCAAAAAAGGTCTCGGCGACTTCAAGGGTTGGAGGACTTGAGGGCCTCAAACGACGATAGATTTCAAGCAGTGCCTCCTCATGATCTTTTGCCTTATCGAGGGAAAGCGTCTTGCTGAAAGAATCTGAATAGTTTACACCATCAATATGAAGGATTTTAAACTCTGTAATGCCTGCATTTTCCAGTGACTCAAGGGAAGCTTCGGTGATTTCACTATTACAAAGGGCAAAGGGTTCGCCTGTCTCTTTATCAACAAGAGTATCAGCAAGGATTGTGCCGATCAGACTTTCAACAGAGACCGGGAGAAATTCTATCCCGGCGGCTTCAATTTTTTTGCATAGAACCTTGGAAATTTTCTTGCCTTTTTTGCCGATAATTTCTCCATCAGCAGGATCAATAAGGTCAAACTCAAGCCTTTTACCTTTAAAAAGCTCGGTATCAAAACTCTTCATATAGCCATCAGCAGTTTTTTTAATAACGCTTAATGGATAAAATTCAGCGAGAAGCTCTTCACCTGTGTACCCGACGGCTTTAAGCAGGGTAGTGACGGGAAATTTTCTCCGCCTGTCAATCCGTACATGGAGTACATCTTTTATATCGAACTCGAGATCAATCCACGACCCTCTAACAGGGATTATTCTGGCTGAATAGAGAAGTTTTCCACTTGAATGGCTTTTACCATTATCATGGGTATAAAAGAGACCTGGAGAACGCTGCAATTGGGATACAATTACCCGCTCAGTGCCATTGATCACGAAAACACCATCCCCTCTCATCAGGGGAAGTGATCCCAGAAACACCTCCTGCTCTTTAATGTCTCGAATTGACTGTACGCCGGTCTCTGCATCTACATCAAAGGTAATCAGCCTGACAACAATCTTAAGGGGAATGTCGTAAGTCATGCCCCTCTGCTGACATTCCTGAACCGTGTACTTCGGCTCACCGAATTTATACCTTACAAATTCCAGGGAGCAGACCCCGTTAAAATCGTTAATCGGAAACACATTTTTCAAGATCGCCTGCAGCCCAAAATCTTCCCTCTCATCAGGGTCGCTATCCATTTGCAAGAACTTCTCGTAAGAAAGACGCTGCATGGATATGAGATGCGGGGGCTCTAAAACGGTTTCAGCAGTGGCAAAGTTCTTCCTAATTCTTTCCATATTTGTCCTCGAAATTGCCTTATATTCGTACGAAAAAGTTGAAATTCAACAGCCTGAACTCAGTATTTAGTGCCTTATTCCAGAACTTCTGCAATAACAAACAAGAAATCGAGGAAGGGCGTTCAAAATTATATGGTTGAATACACTTTCATGGAACTTATCCAAGCATTCTAAATTTCAGGTTTATTCGGGTTAGTGATTTTCAATTTTTCCTTTTCTATAACAGGAAAAAAATTGCAGAAATTAAATCTAGTGGATGTATTAATCCTTTCTACCAGAGTTGTATGCACGTAAGAGCAAGCCAAATCATAAGCATTGTTTTCAGGCATATTAAGATTCTTTTTGATCTATTCAAGAACCACTTGATATCAGGACTTTTTTTTAAAAATAAATATAATTGCCAGAAAACACAACACGCTACGCGGCTGTGCCCGTAGCGTGTTGTATTCAAACTGAAGTTGCTCCCAGTCGGAGCAACAGGGTATGGAGACGTTTACTTTATCTCTACAGTAGCACCAACGGCTTCAATCTTTGTTTTTATTTCCTCAGCTTCGTCTTTGGTAATTGCTTCTTTCAAAGGAGCAGGAGCAGACTCAACAAGCACTTTAGCTTCCTTCAGACCGAGGCCGGTAAGAGCACGAACTTCTTTAATAACCTTGATCTTCTGATCTCCAAAACCTGAGAGAATCACATCAAACTCAGTTTGCTCTTCAATGGCTGCAGCCTCCCCACCGCCACCTGCAGCAGCTACTGCCACCGGTGCGGCGGCAGAGACACCAAATTTATCTTCAAACTCCTTAATCAACTCTGAAAGCTCGAGAACGGTCATATTTGAAATGAACTCGATTACATCTTCTTTTGTAACAGCCATGATAAATTACCTCTTTTGATTTGGGATTTCTATTCAGAATAAGTCCAGCTTACCAGAATAGATCATTTCTTTTTGAATCCTTGGATAAGTACCTTCACAACAATAACGCCAAGGGTACTAATTTTCGGCTTCTTCCTTTTTTTCCTTGAGAGCCTGCAATCCATATACGAAAGTACGCGGCACACCGGTGAGAACCTGTACAAGTCCTGTAGGTACATTGTTCCAGGTAGACAACAGCTGTCCAAGTAATACTTCCTTGGTAGGCAGTTTAGAAAGAGCAACAAGCTCTTCCACACTGATTTTTTCTCCATCAAGCACGGCGGAACGAATTTTGAATTTCTCAAAATCATCTGCAAATTTTGCTATAGCTTTTGCAGGTGCCACCGGGTCAGCGTAAGACATAACAACAGCAGTTGTACCGACAAAATCGTCGTTCAACACTGCATTTGCTGTCTCTTCGGCTGCCCGCCTTAGGAGAGTATTTTTGGCTATTCTTATTTCTGAATCACAGTTTCTCAGTTCAACACGAATCTGCTGTATTTCAGAGACATTCAAACCACAATAGTCAGCGACAATTGTAAAGTTAGCCCGGCTGAACGAATCATTCAATTCCGAGACAAGGGTCACTTTTTCATCACGATTCAAAGCACTCCTCCTGGGTTAAATTAAAATGAAAGGATTCGAAACAGCAGTTACATGGAATTAAGGCTGAAATAGGACTCGGCTCTCAAAAATTCAGAATAGAAAGCAAATCAACCATTACACGTCTCGGCAGGTTGTGATAATCTCACAATTAAACAAGATGTACCCGCTGTCTTCGACTAAACTTATCGACAGTAATCGTCGCTGCCGACAAGGAAACAATATTTATTTTATTATTGTTCTAACCACTAAAGGATCAAGCTTTACACCAGGCCCCATTGTGGAAGAAATAGTTATACTCTTTAAGTAGATACCTTTACTTGCAGATGGTTTAAGTTGCACTATACGGATGACAAACGCCAACAGATTTTCAACCAGTTTTTCCTGGCCGAATGAGACCTTGCCTATCCCGGCATGAATTATACCGGACTTGTCCACTCTGAAGTCAACTTTTCCACCTTTGATTTCTTTTACAACTTCTGCAATATTAAAAGTTACTGTACCGAGTTTGGCATTTGGCATCAAATTCCTCGGACCCAGAACTCGACCAATCTTACCAACAGTTCCCATCATATCAGGAGTGGCAACGGTCTTATCGAACTCCAGCCAGCCATCTTTTATCTTTTCTACAAGATCATCGCCGCCAACAAAATCGGCACCGGCTTCTAATGCTTCAGTTTCTTTTTCTCCCTTTGCAAAGACAAGAACACGTGAAACTTTACCAGTGCCGTGGGGCAGCGAAACTGACGACCGAATCATCTGATCAGCATGTCTTGGATCCACTCCAAGTTTCATCGCTACATCAAAAGTTTCATCAAACTTTACATATGAAGAATCTACAACTTTCTTAACACCATCCTCTACATTGTAGAGTACTGTCCGATCAATTCCTTCAGCTTTGTTTCGAAAATTTTTTCCATGTTTCGGCATATCAGCCTCCTACTCATACAGGAATACAATCCTGGCGGCAGTAATGAATTATGATGGCGTCAAAAATACTTTATCCGGCCATCTGATATTTAGTGCCTTACTCCGAAATTCTGGAAAAAAAACAAGAAATCGGGGAAGGTCGTTTAAAATTATATGGTTGAATATACTTTCAAGGCACTGATCCAAGCATTCTAAAATTCCGCTTTATTCGGGTGCCTTACTCCGAAATTCTGCAATAAAATGCAAGAAACCTGGAGAGGCTTTTGAGATCAGTCAACTACAGTGATGCCTGCACTTCGAGCGGTTCCCTCAATAATTCGCATGGCACCCTCAACATCATATGCGTTAAGGTCAACCATTTTGAGTTCGGCGATTTCCCGAATTTTATCACGTCCAATCTCAGCGACACGTTCAGTCTTGGGATTTCCTGACCCCTTCTGCAGTCCGGCGGCCTTTAACAGTAGAAACGATGCCGGAGGAGTTTTGGTAATATAGGAAAAGGAACGATCCTGATATACGGTAATGACAACGGGTACAATAGTGTCACCCATGGTCTGTGTCTTAGCATTGAAATTCTTACAGAACTCCATGATGTTGACACCATGCTGTCCAAGAGCAGGGCCGACAGGTGGAGAGGGATTGGCTTTACCAGCTGGTATCTGCAACTTGATAAATGCCATTTCTTTTTTGGCCATTATAATACTCCAACTAACTATCTTTAATTTAATCGCAAATTTCTAGTTTCAACCGGAAAGCAGGATTAGTATTTTCCATACACTTTCCGTCTGTTCAATTTACGTATTCGAAACCTGAACAAATTCCAACTCAACCGGAGTTTCCCTTCCAAAAATGGATACCATTACACGCACGCGGCCTTTTTCTGGAAAAACTTCATCAACCACCCCCTGAAAATTGGCAAATGGTCCGTCTGTAACTCTGACAACTTCCCCGATACTAAATATAACCTTTGGTCTTGGTCTCTCCGAACCATCCTGAATTCTACCAATAATCTTCGCGGCATCTTCATCAGAGAGAGGTGTAGGGTCACGATCATCACCTACAAATCCAACCACACGAGGCATATCCTGATGGATCGTGTGCCAGGTTTCATCATTCAGATCCATACTGACAAGCATATATCCAGGAAAAAATCTTCTACTGGAGGTCTTTCTGGTTCCCTTGATCATTTCCACAACCTGCTCTGCAGGCACAAGAATTTCACCGAAGGACTCCTCTAACCCCTCTTTCTTAATACGCTCCTCAAGAGTAGCCTTCACCTTCTCCTCAAAACCCGAGTGGACTTGAAGTATGTACCATTGTCTTGCCATAAGATCAGTATATAAAAATATTTTGAAAAATCAACTACCTGTAAGATAATTAAAAACCATCATCCGGTTTATTTACCGTAAGATTGAAGCGACAACCTTGCCCAGCAGGAGATCAACCGTTCCGAGATAGATAGAGATCACCACAGTTAAAGCAACAACAACCCCGGTCAACCCTAAGGTCATTTTTCTATCCGGCCAGACAATTTTAAAAAATTCAACCTTAACCTCCTCAATAAATTTCTTTATCTGAGCAGGCGAGTATGGTGACGGCTTAGATTCCTTCACAACTCGGTTCTTTTTCGATTTTGGTTTTGCTGCCATAACATTTCCTTGAAATAAAATGTGCCGGACCCGAGATGATTAAAATAACACCTCTACAAGCAATTATGGCAGGCCAGGAGGGACTCGAACCCCCAACATCCGGATTTGGAGTCCGGCGCTCTACCAATTAGAGCTACTGGCCTGCAAAGACTACTATTTCGTCTCTTTATGAGGAGTATGAATCCTGCAAAACGGGCAGTATTTATTAAATTCCAACTTATTAGGCGTGTTTCTTTTATTCTTCGTTGTCGTATAGTTACGACGCTTACAAGTCCCACATGCCAGAGTCACGATATCTCTCATTACTTTATCCTATACAAAAAATTATCCTGTGATGCTATACATTCACAGGATAATATTAATTATCGTGCAATAATCAGGCAACAATCTCACTGATAACGCCGGCACCAACAGTACGCCCACCTTCACGAATTGCAAAACGCAAACCGACATCCATGGCAATCGGAGTAATCAGCTCAACATCTGCAGCAATATTATCACCCGGCATTACCATCTCAACGCCTTCGGCCAAAGTCACCACCCCTGTAACATCAGTGGTTCTGAAGTAGAACTGCGGCCGATATCCATTAAAAAACGGAGTATGACGACCACCCTCATCTTTGCCGAGAATATAGCATTCCGCCTTAAATTTAGTGTGGGGCATAATGGATTTAGGAGCAGCAAGAACCTGACCGCGCTCAATCTCTTCACGCTTAATGCCTCTAAGCAGTGCGCCTATATTATCCCCGGCCTGTCCTTCATCAAGGAGTTTACGAAACATCTCAACACCGGTACATGTGGTCTTCTGGGTTTCTTTAATTCCAACAATCTCAACCTCATCACCAACATGGACAACACCTCGTTCGACCCGACCGGTTGCAACTGTGCCACGTCCTGAGATGGAGAAAACATCCTCTACCGGCATTAGAAATGGCCTATCAATCTCACGTTTTGGTTCTGGAATATAAGAATCAATGGCATCCATTAACTCCCAGATGCACTTCGCCGCAGCCTCATCTTCAGGATTCTCAAGTGCCAGCAGAGCTGATCCCTGAATAAAAGGGATATCATCGCCGGGAAACTCATACTTATCAAGTAGTTCCCGTAATTCCATATCCACTAACTCAATAAGTTCCTCGTCATCCACCATATCACATTTATTCAGAAACACAACCATGGCAGGAACACCGACCTGGCGTGCAAGCAGGATATGTTCTCTGGTCTGCGGCATAGCACCATCAGTTGCAGCTACAACAAGTATAGCACCATCCATCTGAGCAGCACCGGTGATCATATTTTTGATATAATCGGCATGGCCCGGGCAATCCACATGGGCATAATGACGTTTTTCCGTTTCATACTCGACATGGGCAGTGGCGATGGTAATCCCTCGCTCTTTTTCTTCCGGTGCCTTGTCAATATCGCTGAAGTCAGTAAATTCAGCCTGACCTTTTAAAGATAAGACACGAGTAATCGCAGCGGTCAAGGTAGTCTTGCCATGATCGATATGACCGATAGTCCCAACGTTGACATGCGGCTTAGTCCTTTCAAATTTTTCCTTTGACATCTTCTTGTCTCCTCAGGCCGTTAAAAAATATTCTTTACGATGATAACTCATACCAGGCTGGAGCCCACGACCGGATTTGAACCGGTGACCTCATCCTTACCAAGGATGCGCTCTACCAACTGAGCTACGTGGGCAACTCTATCCCTGTATAAGAAACAACCCCGATAAACGAGATACGTACCTTGATAAAGTCCTTTCTGAAAATCACGGGATAAGCCGGGACTTCGAAGAAATTGCCAAGGTACTAACAAAATGGAGCGGGAAACGAGACTCGAACTCGCAACCCTCAGCTTGGAAGGCTGATGCTCTACCAATTGAGCTATTCCCGCTCTGGATATTTCTCTCACCACATAAAGAAAAAGGGTGGTGGAGGGGGAAGGATTTGAACCTTCGAAGGCTTGGCCGACAGATTTACAGTCTGTTCCCTTTGACCACTCGGGAACCCCTCCATGAGAAGTGCCTGGAATATGCCAGACACAAAGATACCCTTTCTAAAACTTTATAATGTGATACGAAATTTGGAGCTGGCGATAGGACTTGAACCCACAACAACCTCATTACAAGTGAGGAGCTCTACCAATTGAGCTACGCCAGCATACAAGGCAACAGAATATACTCACTTCAAACTCTAAATTCAATATTTATTTTCATCAAAAATGATTTTTTCTTACCTGATATTCAAACTGATTTTCCTGACCAGAGGGACGAGCATACCTGCCACGTTAAACATGGGATCAGAACCCTCACAAAAAAAGGGCCGGATCGTTTTACGATCCGGCCCTTACATCAACAATAAAGTCTGAAAAGACTACTTTTTAGCAAATGCACTCTCTCGATATTTCTCAAAAGAATATGCGGTTGTCCTGTAGATAAGATGGGCAAGTTTCGTATAGGGCAGGTAGAGAAAAAGCATCATGATGGATACCAGATGTAAAAAGTATACAATATATCCAAGAGTAGGTGCTCCAGCCCACCTGAGCAGTTCTGCTCCCAAACCGGTAACACCCACTGCTGTAATTTCCCAGATAAGGAACCAGTCATAAAAAGTTGCTTTGGTATCCTGCTCCTTTTCGGCCTTCTTTCTGTTGCTCCAGAGCACAGCAATACCAAAAAGCAACGCAACTGCAGAGACATTCGCCAAGATCTTGAACGGATCCATAAGCAGCATCGGACCGTGCCAGGATGGCCATATCAAACCAATTACATCATTTTTTAACAGAGACCAGCAGGTAACGATGAACAAACCTATAAATGCAAGCATCAGAGGTTGGTGCCCTCGTACCCTGTCCCTATTATCCGTACATTCCTTAAAACGATCATGGTTCACTATTTCGATAAGCGAAGGCCAAAGAAATTCTTTGACAAATTGAACTGCCGACGGCCGGTATTCGGTACTAACACCCTCATTTTCTGCCATCGTTTTCCACATTTTGGTAATTCCCTTATACGCAGAAAACAGACCAAGTCCCAATGAAGGAACCATGATCAAGACAATAAAAAAGATGTTTTTGGCGTACCATTTAAAACCCCAGTGACCAAAGAACTGCTGATACCCGTGATCCGCAAATTGTTCCGAAGTTGGAATATGCATGGCACCGGAGATCATCCACATAATGAAAATGACAACAACAGGAATGCCGATAAGCATCGGTAACCCTTTAGCACTTGAAGCCAGTTTTGCAAGGGGTGCCGGCCACCCATAAAAAGTATAGGCATAGGCACGAATAGCTCCCAGTACATCCCCGGGCTTCGCACCTCTCGGGCAGTTCGTCGTGCAGTCACCGCACTGATGGCAGAGAAATACATCTGGATCCGCAAGAAGTTTCTCTTTCAACCCCCACTGAGACCAGATCATTTCCTTACGTGGAAACGGTGAGCCATCTTTTGAGAGTGGACACGTTACAGAACAAGTTGCGCATTGATAACACTTTTTGAGTGTGTCGCCTCCAGCCTCTTTCAGAGACCTGATAAATTCTAAATCCGGTTGAACATTCATAATCTTCCTCCTGCTATATTATCAATATTTGAATAATCTCAATTTTTGCCTCTGACCGGCATATGAGACGCTACTGTCATAAGAGACAGCAGCGTCATGATAAAAAACAGATTAGAAGCCTTTGAATGGATTTGGTCCCATCTCAACAATCTCTTCAACAAAATCATTGAGTATCTGTGGAATCTTGTCATAATCTGTGATGGCAACCTGCTCGGTGGCACATCGCTCTGGCTCAAGGCCAAGGGTAGACAAAGTATCACCGATATTTTCCATCCTCTTATCTGCAATCTCAGATCCTTTTACAAAATGACACTGGTAATCATCACCATATTTGCATCCCAGCAGCATCGCTCCATCCATTCCTGCCGAAAGCGCATCACGAATCCAGGCCATATTAACAGAACCGAGGCATCTAACGGGTATAAAACGTAGCATATGGTTAAGGCCGTTTCGTCTCATACCGGCCATGTCCAAAGCAGGATACGCATCGTTTTCACATACAAATACGAGAATCCTCAGGCGATCATCATCATCTTCAGGAACCTCAACAGATTTAATCATTGAACCGATAAGGTCGATGTTATAATCCGTGAAACCGATGATTCTTTCAGGACATGCCCCCATACAAGTACCGCAACGACGACAGCGGGTCGGATTGGGCAGTGGCGTTCCCTTCTCGTCATCATCAAGAGCGCCAAAAGGACATTCCTCCGTACATCGCTTACACTGAGTACACCTCTGCATGAAAAAATCAGGATATGTAGCATCACCTGAACGTGGATGAACAGAGACCCCACGATCAACTGATTCAATACACTGGATTGCTTTAAGAGCAGCACCCGTTGCATCATCAACGGCCTCTTCCATTGTCTCCGCCTTTCTTACTCCACCACAGGCATACACACCAGTGCGCCTGGTTTCATAAGGAAAGCAGATGAAGTGAGAATCGGCATATCCGTCAAAAAGCTCGAGATCAGAAAATTCGGGCCCCTGACGATAGGCAAGATTAATGGAATAATCATTGAGTGTTGTTGGCTCCATCCCTGCAGCCAGAACAACCATATCTACATCCAGAACAATATCTTCACCAAGAAGGGTATCTTCGGCAGCGACGCTGAGTTGGTCACCGTTTTCTGACACCTGCATAACGGCAGCCTTGGTCATGAATATCCCATCATTGAGCTGTGCATTTTTATAGAACAGCTCCATATGACCAGGGGTTCTCATATGCTGATACAAAATAAATGCCTTTCCGTCTTCGTTGTCTTCAACGACATACTGAGCCTGCTTCAATGCCACCATTGAAGTAACAGAGTTGCAGTAAGGGAAATCATTGTCATTGTCTTTGCCTCCGGGACTCTGGACAAAAGCAACATTTGCAGGAACCTTGCCTTCTTTGGCGAGTTTTTCAAATTCCGCGTTAGTTACAACATTTGTAAGAGTCCCATACCCGAGATGCTCATATTGTGAAACATCTGCAGGGTTCCAGCCGGTGGCGAGAACAACTGAACCGACTTTTACAGCATCCGGATCAACCTCGACATATGGCTGCAGCCCGGTATTTGGATCTTCCAACTCGCCTTTTGCAATTAAGTCTGCATCTTCCGTAGTTACCTTGGCGGGGGCATCCCACTCAGTATCAGTACCGGTAGATTTAAAACTGACTCCAAAATCTCCAGGTGCACCAGCTATACGGGCGACCTCTGTTCCAGTTTTAACAGTGATCTTATCGCTAGCTGTAACTTGGGCGATCAATGCATCAATTGGATTATCCTCCAGATCGGTCCATGGAGCCTTGGTCGGGAAGGACTTTCTCCAACCATTTGCCTTACCACCAAGTACGGAATCCTTTTCAACAAGTATTACGTTATATCCTGCAGCTGCTGACTCTTTTGCTGCAGTAAGGCCGGCCAGCCCTCCTCCCATAACCATAATAGTTTTATTAATTACTTCAAGGAGATAGGGTTCAGCCGGTTCAGTCTTCTGTGCACGGGTACATGCCATTCTCATATAGTCTGAAGCAGTTTCCTGTAAATATTCTGCTGCTTCGGCATGGGGCTCTTCGCCCTCTTCAGGTTTGACTTCTGCCCAGACAACCTGTTCTCGCAAGTTGGCACGAACTGTAATTTTGTCATCACCAAAGTCAAATTCAGCCTCCATAACCCTCGGTGAGCAGGCACCAATGACGACAGTATTAATACCATCTGCAATATCTTTTTCTATGAGGGCACGACCCTCAGTTCCACAGAGGCATTCATGACTTTTGCACTCCATAGACATCTCATCGGTTACGACTTCGGCAAGTGCTTCCATATCGAGCGCGTCCCCGATGCCACAACCAGAACATATATACGAGCAATATGTCTTATCCATTAATAATTACCTCCTGGAAACCTGAATTGCCTTAAGGGCAGCTGCAGTTGATGATTGAGTGGTAGTAACAACATCCGCAGGTTTTTTTGCACATCCTGCTGCTATCATTGCTTTTTCGAAATTTGAAATGACAAAACCGTTATCATCCATATCCAACGGTACAGGGGCGCCCTGTATATCCAGAGATGGCTGCATACCGGTTGCCAGAACCGCCATGTCAACCTTTTGTGAAACTTTTTCAGCAGTCAGTGCATTTTCAGCAATAACTGTTACACCACCATCGGCTTCAGGCACGATATCTGCAACTTTTCCTTTAATAAAAACGGCATTCTCATCCGCCATCCGAGCTTCCCTGAACTTCTCATACTTCCCGGGAGTTCTAAGATCAATATAGAAAACATAGATCTGTGCATCAGGGTACTGATTACGCACATATGTCATCTGTTTGAAGGTAGCCATACAGCAGATATGTGAACAGTATTCAAGGTGATTCTCGTCCCTTGATCCCGCACACTGTACAAATGCAATAGATTCAATCTCTTTGCCATCCCCGGGACGCACAATAGAACCACCCGTCGGTCCACCTGGTGCGGCCATACGCTCCATCATCATATTTGTGATGATACCATCCGACTCGGCATACTTGAGATTTTCCATTTTTGTTGGCTCATATGGAGTCCATCCGGTTGCCCAGATAACTGAAGCAACATTAACCGTTACTGTCTCAACCTGCATCTCAAGGTCAACAGCATTGTATTTACATGCAGCCACAACAGCCTCAGCTCCTGCCTGACTTAGAGCATCTTTTTTAATGACGTAACGCCTGGGAAATGCCATCTCATGGGGCAGATATGCAGCCTTGCACTTATCCATTCCTAAATTGAATTCATTATCAATTTCATCGGGACAGGCGTCACTGCAGTCGCCACATGCGGTGCAGTTGCTGTTCACATAACGTGGAGCCTTCTCCAGCGTTACTTCATAATTACCAGGACCACCGGAAACAGATTTAACTGTTGTCATGGTGTACGTTCTAATCCTGCGATTCTCTTTTATACGACGGAAATTAATTTCAAGCCCGCAGCTGGGGGGACAAAGTTTAGGAAAGTACTCATTTAACTGTGCTACCCGCCCGCCAAAACTTGCATCTTTTTCGACAAGAAATACATCATTTCCGACTTCAGCGGCTTCCAAAGCAGCAGTCAAACCGCTGATGCCTCCGCCTACGACCAATACTGCACCGGAAGTGCCATGCTCGTCAGTCATACCTTACCTCCATGATTGCTCTTAAAATAGTGTACTATCGACAGATTAAACTCTACTAAACAGATTACTTTTGAAACAGGTGAAAACTATTTTAGCTTAGGTTGACCAGGGCGCTTTCACCCTCTAACCAACATAAGCTAAAATCACCTTCCACAGACTAAAAAATCTCCAGGAGTCAATACGACCCCTGGAGATTAACTTACATCATATCAACAGTATTCCCTGTCAATTACAGCCAAGGATCTGTCTCTACGAGGTTAATAACTTCAACCTTCTCACACTTCCACTCCTGGGTCTCAGGATCAAAAGTGGAGTTAACGAAACACTTCCAGTTTTCATCATCAACATTCGGAAAATCCGATCTATAGTAGAATCCGGGATAACGAGATTCTTCACGGAACTCAATGTGACGAATATGAGTCTCAACACACCAGATACGGTGGTAGTTTTCCCAGCAGCGAAGAAGCTCATGAAGATCGCCGGCAGCCATCTTGGCAGCATCTTCACGAAGAAGCTGGAGAAGATCCAGACACATATTCAGAAGCTTTCCTGAAGTCATGTAATAGGTAGCAACGCCGCCACCATACTCATCAGTTGCTTTCATCAGACGCATCATCAATCCTGCAGGCTTGCAGTAATTAGGATTGACATCTGCGGCAGTAGACTCACCGACAAACTCACTGTAGAGTCTTACAGGAGCGTAGATCTCATCTGCAAGTTCCTGAGCAGTCTGCTTAAGCTCCGGGGTAAAGTCTGGGTTATCACGACAGAATTTAACCATCTGCTTAGCACAGATACGGCCTTCTGCGTGAGAGCCGGAGGAGAACTTATGACCGGATGCTCCAACACCATCACCTGAAGTGAAGAGTCCATCAACAGTGGTCATACGGTTGTAGCCCCACTTGTACTTATGGGCACGGGAATCATTCTGAACATCAGGTACCCAGTCCTCTTCAGGACCTGAACACCAGATTCCACAACAACCGGAGTGAGAACCGAGCATATAAGGTTCGGTAGGCATAATCTCAGAACCTACTTTCTCCGGCTCAGTGTTGGTACCGGCCCAAAGACCAGCCTGACCAACTGACATATCGAGGAAATCTTCCCAGGCTTCAGACTCGAGATGCTTCCAGAACTTCTTCAGTTTCTTTTCGTCCATACCAGCGTCACGACGCTCGTCAAGGAATGCATTCAGAGCAACATCGGTAGCCATATAGATAGGACCGCGACCTTCTTTCAGCTCGTTGATCATCAAATGGTTACGCAGACATGTCGGAGTTACTGGAGATCCACCGTAAGGCATGAATTTTGCCAATTCTTCCGTTGCAGCATCACCCATCGCATAAAACTCACCAAGACCGTTGGCAACTTTAGCTTTGAACAGGAGGAACCATGCACCAACAGGTACATATCCGTCTTTGAAACGAGATGGGGTGATACGATTTTCCATCATGGTCAGAGTAGCACCAACCTGGGCACACATGGTGTAGGTGGATCCTGCATTCCATACCGGATACCATGCACGACCTTTACCTTCACCTGTTGAACGTGGGCGGAAAATATTAACAGCGCCACCACAGGCAACCATTGCAGTTTTGCAACGGATGACAACAACTTTATTTTCACGGGTTGAGAAACCTGCAGCGCCGGCAATCTGATTAGGCTTATTCTTATCAAGCAGAAGCTTAACAATAAAAAGACGCTCAAGAACATTATCAGCACCAAGAGCAGTCAATGCAGGCTCTGCAACAATCGGCTTATAGGATTCACCGTTGATCATGATCTGCCACTTACCGGTTCGTACAGGGGTTCCACCCTCACGCAGGGATTTGGCAGGTTTGGCACCATCGATATTCTCACCATCAGCATCTTTCTTCCAGATGGGGAGTCCCCATTCTTCAAAGAGCTTGACAGACTCATCAACGTGACGGCCACAATCATAGATAAGATCTTCACGAACAACGCCCATAAGATCGTTACGTACCATTTTGACGTAATCTTCAATTGGGTTTTCGCCGATATAGGTGTTAATAGCAGAGAGGCCCTGGGCAACAGCTCCGGAACGCTCAACAGACGCCTTATCAACGAGTAAAATTTTCAAATCTTCAGGGGCCCACTTTTTAATTTCAAAAGCGGTTCCACAAGCAGCCATGCCGCCACCGACGATCAGTACGTCAACGTCCATCTCGACGACTTCCGGATTCACATCGGCGAGAAGCTCACCTTTTGGTTTATTAGGTAATGCCATATTTAAATCTCCTTAAAATAATAAGATTTTTCAGTTAAAACCTTCTAACTCAGCTTATTTAGGGGTAGGAAGATCAGCTTCAAGGAGCAGACATTCGTCATCCAGGTTAGCGCCTTTCTCGGCTCCATAAGCATTGGCAGCACCTTCAGCGGTGGTGCGAATTGGAAACTTGAAACGCTTCAGATTACCGTTACGAAACTTAACAGTCCACATGATGGAATCAGAAGATCTCATCGGGTGAACCTGACCGCCCATGGGCACAAAGTCATCATACCCACGCACAAAAATAGCACCCTGCGGACAAATCTTAACACAGGAATAGCACTCCCAACATGCATCCGGTTCCTGATTGTACGCCAGCATCGTCTCAACGTTCAGAACCATCAGATCGTTTGGACAAATGTACATGCACGCCGTTTTGTCTCCACCCTTGCAGCCATCACATTTGGCAGGCTCTACATAACTTGGCATTAAACTACCTCCTCAGTTTGTATTAACTGTTGTGACCCTGAACCGACAGGGCCAACTAAACTATACACAGCACAATAAAAGCTTCTCGAAATCCCTGTCATGGATCGGTACCCCGCAATTTTGCTCTTCTTAAAAACAAGGAAAATTTATAGGTCTAACCCCGACGAGCGGGACAAGTACCACAACCGAGTACAACAAAAAAACATCCATTGATGCATAACCAACCAGACACATACAAAAGTGAATGGCTACTCATTTTAGTAAGACTTTTTTATATATTGTTGCCGAATAATTGTCAAGAAAATTCATCACGGACCACTCGAGTTTATACGTAGTTCTCCCGCACAATAACCTGGCGGGGCTTGGCTCCATCTGCGGGGCCGACAACTCCTTCCTTTTCCATTCGTTCAATCATTCTTGCAGCCCTGTTATAGCCTACTCTCAGCCTCCGCTGAACCATCGAGATCGATGCCTGTCCCGCCTCGGTTACAATTGCAACCGCCTCGTCGTACCGTTCGTCATAGTCCTCATCCCCGTAATCATTATCCCCGTTTTGTTCCCGCTCAATTTCTTCTACGACAGATTCATCATAAGTTGAGCCCCCCTGTTTCTTCCAGAACTCTACAATATCTTCCGTTTCCTTCTCAGAAATAAAAGCACCGTGAATACGTTTTAAAGTCGAAGTACCCGGTGCAAGCAGGAGCATATCCCCTGCTCCGAGCAAATGCTCGGCCCCGGCAGTATCAAGGATAGTTCTGGAATCAATTTTGGAGGATACCTTAAAAGATATCCGCGTTGGAAAATTTGCCTTTATAAGACCGGTCAAAACGTCCACAGATGGCCGCTGGGTGGCGAGAATGAGATGCATCCCTGCGGCTCTTGCCATTTGAGCCAGCCTGGCAATAGCCGCTTCCACATCTTTTGAAGCCACCATCATCAAATCGGCAAGCTCATCCACCACGATAACTATGTATGCCAGCTTTTCTTCCGCACTTTCATTATATGAATCGAAGCTTTTCACCCTGCTCTCTTCCAGCAGTTTGTATCTGCGCTCCATTTCTCTCACTGCCCAGTTCAAGGCCCTTGATGCAAGTTTGGGATCAACGACCACAGGGTGTAGCAAATGAGGAATCCCCTCATAGCCTGAAAGTTCTATACGTTTTGGATCCACCATTAAAAAGCGAACCTCTTCAGGAGTGGCATTATATAGAATTGAGGCAATTATAGTATTTATGCCGACACTTTTACCGGCTCCGGTTGCGCCGGCG